>JAUILB010000253.1 GCA_030432815.1 Alphaproteobacteria bacterium
CAAGTGTCCTAATTGTGATTAATGACTAAATTTTCAACAAGAGAAAAAATTGTAAAAGCAGCAGATCAGCTGTTTTATGAAAACGGATTTGATCATACATCATTTGCTGATGTGGCAAATGGAGTGGGCATATCACGCGGTAATTTTTATCATCATTTTAAATCAAAAAATGACATCCTTGGTGCGGTAATCGAACACCGCAAACAAAATACAGAAAAAATGATTGATGGATGGGAGATGGACGCCAATTCACCAAAGGATCGGATAAAGTGTTATATTAATATACTTGTTAAAAATCAGACGCTTATAAAGGAATTCGGCTGTCCTGTTGGTACACTTACCAATGAAATGGCAAAGCTGAAACATGCAAGCGCAAAGGACGCAACAGCCATTTTCAGTCTTTTTAAAAGCTGGCTGACGAAGCAGTTTGCAGAAAGCGGATGTCAGGAGAATGCAGATAAGCTTGCCATGCATGTGCTTTCATGGAGTCAGGGTACAGCAACAATGTATAACGCATTCAAGGATGATGATTTTTTAAGAAATGAACTTATGCAAATTGAAGATTGGCTTGATAAGCAGATTAAGGAGAATTGAGTGTTCATTATATTGCTAAAATTTTCAAAAAATAAAGTAGATGCGCAAGATCATATGAGTGATCATGTGGCGTGGCTAACTAAGGGATTTGAGGACGGTATTTTCCATCTGGCCGGTAATCTTAGTCCCATGGAAGGGGGCGGTATAATCGCCCACGGTATAACCCGAGAGGAGCTGGAAGAGCTTGTAAATGATGATCCGTTTGTAAAACATGATGTGGTCGAAGCAGAATATATTGAAATTAGTGCTTCACGCGTAAGTGATCAATTCTCAAATTTCATGGATAATCAATCATGAGCGTAGTCAAAGGTGCCGATGGCAAACTTCAGTATTCGTAATCATGGGAATATCACGTAACTACTAGATTATAAGTTTTTTACGTTAAGTGCATTCTATCACCAACATGGCATTCGTATCAGGTTCCAGGGCCTCAAAAATATGAGGAACATCTGCTGAATATGTAAAGTAATCTCCTGGATATAGTTCGACAGGAGCATCAATTGGCCCTGCAAGAGCTTTCCCATTACTTATTATTAAATGTTCAATGGTCCCAATAGGGTGAGGGCTTGAAATTTTTGGATTTCCTATCTCTACATTTAAACGATAAATATCCCTGCGCGCGTTTTGAGGGCAAGCAGATAAAAGGGTTGCAATGTAGTTTTTTTGCTCAGAAAGAACTATCAAGCCTTCGTTTGCGCGGATTAAGTGGTTTCTACTTTTAGGTTTTTCAATTAACGCACTAACAGGTATTCCCAATGCATTTGCAATAGCCCAAAGAGTTTCAATACTTGGGTTACCAATGCCTTGTTCTAGCTGTGATAAAGTTGATTTTGCAATATTGGCTTTTTTTGAAAGCGCAGAAACCGATAAATTCATCTTATTTCGTTCACGTAGGACAGCATCAGCAATGATTTCAATAGGCTTCATTTTTATTTGCTCTTTCTTTTGTTGACATTATATGGTCTGTTCTTTATATCGAACATATGTTCGATATACAATTTATTTATTCAATTTTCCGGGATGAGCTATGGTAAAACATATAGGTATAGTAGGTTGCTCTGCAGAAGGTGCGGCTCTTTGTTATAAAACAATTTGTGTCGAAGCGGCACATTTCCTGGGCCCGCATGCGCATCCTGAGATTTCTATGCATACTCCGTCTTTGGTAAAATATGTTAGATGTCTGAATAATGATGATCTCGAAGGTGTTGGTGAATTAATGTTAAATTCTGCGAGAAAGATTTCTGCTATTGGTGCGGATATCCTTATTTGCCCTGACAATACTATACATCAGGCTTTTCATTATATAGAGAAGAAATCACCGAAGCCTTGGTTGCATATAGCAGAGACTGTCGCGAAAAAAGCAATGGAAAAGGGATATAGGCGTGTAGGACTCCTTGGAACCGCATGGCTTGTAAACAGCACTGTTTATGATGAAAAATTCCATGAATGCAATATAGACGTCCTCAAACCGAATAACGAGGAAAGAGAGATGATAGGCAAAATCATAATGGATGAACTGGTTAATGGTATGTTTAAAAAGGAAAGTATTAAATACTTTCAAAAGGTTATTAACAGTTTAAAAAAAGAAGGTTGCGATGCTGTTATACTTGGCTGCACTGAAATTCCTCTTATCATTAATGATAAAAACTCATCGCTCCCAACATTAGATTCGACAAGATTATTGGCAAGGGCAGCATTGCAGAATGCTATAGAATAAGCGGACTTTTTTTTGTATATGCCTTAATATACTTTTCAGTAAAAATTCCGGTATTATCTTCCGTGCGATGAATGTGAATGCACGCATCTGCCAGAGGAAGATAATAATGGTTTTTTCTAACCCTTGCCTGATAATGTGGGCGGCGTTGTTTGGTTCCAGACGATTATTCAGCCGCAATTAATTCTTCGTCAGATCCTTCGTTAAGTTCCTCAAACAACCAAGTGGATAAATAACGTTCCCCGGTATCCGGCAGAAGGGCAAGGATCGTCACATCATCTTCCGCTTTTTCTGCGGTTTTTATTGCTGCTGCCATTGCTGCACCGGCTGATAGACCGACAAATATTCCTTCCTCAGTTGCAAGGCGTAAAGCTGTCTCCTTTGCTTCATCGTCGGATACAGTTTCAATAATATCCACAACATCCGGATTAAACACTTCAGGCATAAAATTCGGACCAACACCCTGTATTTTATGTGGTGACCATTCTTTACCCCTCATAAGTTGGGCTGGTTCCGGATCAAAACAGACTATATTTGTGTCCGGGCGCTCTTTTTTAAGTATTTCACCCACACCGGTGACAGTACCGCCGGTTCCCCATCCAAAGACAACGAAATCTAGCGGTTTATCTTTAAAATCATTTAGAATTTCCGGCGCCGTCGTTTCTCTGTGAATGCGTGGGTTTGCAGGGTTTTCAAATTGACGCGCAAGAAACCAGCCATGTTCTTTGGCAAGTTCAGCAGCTTTTTTTACCATGCCGGATGCTTTTTCTGCGGCTGGTGTTAGAATCACTTTTGCGCCTAAAGCCCGCATAATTTTTCTGCGTTCAACAGAAAAAGTTTCAACCATCGTGCAGACAAATGGATATCCTTTTGCAGCACATACCATTGCAAGGGCAATTCCGGTATTTCCAGAGGTTGCCTCGATTACTGTCTGTCCGGGCTTTAAAGTACCTGTTTTTTCCGCATCTTCAATGATGGATAAGGCTAGGCGATCCTTAACTGACCCACCTGGGTTAAAACTTTCCATTTTTGCATATATCTTTGTCCCTTCAGGCGCCATTTTATTTAATTTTACGATCGGTGTATTGCCGATAGTTTCACATATATTCTGATAAATCATATTCTTTCTCCTTAAATTTGCTGATGTTTGCAATTTTAGGCAGGTGCTGTATTTTAATTAAGTCTAGGAGTTGTAGCAATAAGCTACAAAAAATGTAGTGTTCTGGGGAGTGAGATGACAGAACCATATGATTTTGGCGAAGCCTGCCCTGTTTCTATGGCCACATCAGTGCTGTGTGAACGCTGGACGCTTCAGATTATTCGCGAGATGTTCCTGGGGTCCACAAAATTTTCCCAGTTTCAAAAATATATGCCCAATATTTCTCCGACGCTTCTTAAAAACCGTCTTCGATCTCTTGAAGACCACGGTATTATCATCCGGAAGAAAACACCAACTCAGGGTCGCTATGAATATTATCTGTCACCGTCAGGCAAGGCACTTGGACCTATCCTTACTGAAATGGGTAAGTGGGGCATGGGGTTTGCCAGTGACGGGATGACAGAAAAACAAAATACTGTTTATGGTTTAATGCGTGATTTATCAGGTGCGTTGGATATTGATGCGCTACCTGCGTGTGATGTGTTTTTACAGTTTAATTTTACGGACAGTCCGGAAAATTCCAAGCATTACATCAATATTCAAAATGGTCAGGCGGAGGTCTGTAGTCAGAATTTAGGCTTTGATGTGGATGTTTATATTACCAGTACAGTAAGGGATATGACCAAAATATGGTATGGTGAGTTATCGATAGGCCAAGCTCTGGCAAGTGAAAAATTGATTGTGGTGGGGGATAGTATGTTTGTTGATACTATTTCCAAATGGCTTCGTATCAGCAGTTTTACAGGGAATAACCCTCAGTTTGTAGCTCCATGATTATTTCTTCGGTAATCGGCGCAGTATTTTTTCCATTATAAATTCCGGTATAATACGCCGTGCAATGAAGGTGAGGACGCGCATCTGCCAGGGAAAGGTGATATTGGCTTTGTTTTTTTCTAAGCCATTCCTTATTATGCGCGCGGCCTTTTCTGCTTCCATGAAAAAAGGCATTTTAAAATTATTCTGATCGGTGATGTTACTTCTGACAAAACCGGGGCTAA
>JAUILB010000254.1 GCA_030432815.1 Alphaproteobacteria bacterium
GAAAGTATCCATCAGACATTTTTTGACGTCGTCTTCTTCACGAATGATACGTATGACTTCATCAAGATTTAAAAAGGCGATAAGATACCCTTCAAGAACTTCAAGACGGTGATCAATTTTTTCCAAACGGAACCTGGACCGTCTTATTAGCACATCCTGCCGATGGTTAAGGAAAGCCTGCAATACTTCACGCAGGTTCATGACCCGCGGCATTTTACCGCCCTCTAACACATTCATATTTAAAGAAAACCGTGATTCAAGTTCTGTCATTTTAAACAGCGATTCCATCAACATATCAGGATCCACTGTACGATTCTTCGGCTCAAGTACAATTCGGATATCTTCCGAACTTTCATCCATCACATCGGTTAGGATCGGTATTTTCTTTTGATAAATAAGGTCAGCAATTTTTTCTATAAGTTTCGATTTTTGTACCTGATAGGGGATTTCTGTTACCACAATCTGGTACATGCCACGACCTGTGTCTTCAACATGCCATCTGGCGCGAATACGGAAGCTACCACGGCCGGTGTCATATGCATCTATTATATTTTCTTTTGGTTCAACAATGATCCCGCCTGTTGGAAAGTCGGGGCCCTGAATAAATTCCACAAGGGTCGCTGTACGGGCATTTGGCGTTTTAATTAAATGCAATAGCGCCTGACATACTTCATCAACATTATGTGGAGGGATTGATGTCGCCATACCAACAGCTATGCCCATGGCACCATTTGCCAGAAGGTTTGGGAAATTAGCCGGCATTACCGTAGGCTCTTCCTCTTCACCATCGTAGGTTTCCCGAAAATCGACTGTATCCTTGTCGATATCCTCCATCAATGCCATTGCGACTTCGGTCATGCGGGCCTCGGTATAACGCATGGCCGCCGCATTATCACCGTCAATATTTCCGAAATTTCCCTGTCCATCCACAAGCGGGTATCGCACCGCAAATTCCTGGCTAAGGCGCACCATTGCATCGTAAACCGATTGGTCACCATGCGGGTGATATTTACCAATTACATCCCCAACTACACGAGCACATTTTTTAAAGCCTGTATCCGGATTAAGCTTTAATTGGCGCATAGCATAAAGCAGACGGCGATGTACCGGTTTTAATCCATCCCGTACATCGGGAAGGGAACGGGACATTATGGTTGAAAGGGCATAGGAAAGATAACGCTCACCCAGCATATCGCTTAGCGGGGCATCTAAAATTATATCTTTGGAAGCTTCTGTATTCATAGCGCTACTATAGCAATCTATGCGTCAGGATAAAGCGGAAAATAAAGCAAAATTCAATTAATTTCTGTGTATATCAAAGAATATGATCTTCAAGCATCCTGCGCGCCTGCGGCAGGGATTTCCCATGTGGGGCCAGCATGTCCCTTTTCATGAAAAAAGCCGTTAATTTAAGGCCATTTTCAATGTCGTTTTCGGTCGGCTCTTTTTTGCGATCCGTTAAAAATGTTGGCAATATAAGTAACTTGGTCTTGTACGGTTCACCTGCTTCGCGGCTAACAGCACGCCCTGATTTCGGCGATACATAATAGAGTTCATCTTTACTACCACCTGCCGCGCATTGATCAAGATGAAGACCAAAGCCGAGCTCGGCGAGTAGGCCGATTTCCCATCTTATTAGAAGTGGCGCCCAGCTTTTTATGTCATCATCCGCATCTTCTAGCAGATCAAAAAAGGTAAGAAGCCCTTTCAGCAGCTTTTCATGTGCCTCATTTTCAGCCAGTGCAACAGACACCAGGCTACAGCAACTGCTCATAGCAGCCAGTTTTGCAGGATTATAAAGAAAGCTTACTGACCGTGCATTTTTAAGTTCAACGGTGTATGTGCCCAAATGGGTTTCCAGACGCCCGCGCCACTTAACCACAACCTCATTGCCTGGCTGTATCTCACCGCGCTTTTTACGTCCAAAACCGCCTTTTATTATGCCACAGTGGCGACCATGATCCCGTGTGAGCACATCAAGGATAGCATCATATTCCCCATATTTTCGCGCACTTAATATTATGCCCTGATCATGCCATTCCATAGTTTTTACCTGTAAGTTTAACACATAATAAAGCAGGACATTACCAATTGTAAATCCGAACTCATCAAACACGCTTAATATTTTTTTAAGCATAAAGGAGTAAATTAAATTTTCTATCAGAAAAAGAAATAATCATTTTGGGCCAAAGACTTGTTAAAAATTAATCATAATTACCTGACAGCTATCATAGATGCCACACCAAATGCCATTTACATAAAGGATGAAGATGGAAAATATCTTATGATCAATAAAAAAGGTGCGGCATCAGTAGGGCTTAAGGTTGAAGACTTTATTGGAAAGGACGATAGTGAAATTTTCCCTCCGGAAATTGCACAGCGCGTAATGGAGCTTGATCGACGCGTATTTGATGGAACACCCCATAATGGTGAAGAACGCGTGAACGATAATTTGGTATTTTACAGCAATAAATTCATCTTGTGGGATAAAAAAAGAGGGGACCGTGTACTAGCAGGTATATCAACAGATGTAACCGAGCAGACAAAAGCAAGAATTGAACTTGAAGAAGCAAAGCAGCGTGCCGAAGAAGCCAGCAAACATAAAAGTATATTTCTGCAGAATATGAGCCATGAACTCAGAACCCCACTTAATGCTATCATTGGATTTTCAAGCATTTTATCTGGGGAAAGTGGCGTAGCCCCGCAACCGGACGACGAAAATTTTCGTGAATATGCAAAACTGATTAATTCAAGCGGTATTCATTTATTGGCCATCATAAATGATCTTCTTGATCTTTCGAAAATTGAGGCCGGTGAACAGCAATTTGTCGAAAGCGAAATAGATGTTGGATATGTGGTTGAAACCTGCATCCAGACACTTAGCGGGATGGCAAAAGAAAAAAACATCGCAATCAAAGAAGAACTTCCCTCAAAATTTATCACGATGAAAGGTGACGAAAAAATTCTGCGACAAATGACATTTAATCTTCTGTCCAATGCAATAAAATATTCCACACCTGATACTGAAGTAACAGTTCGATTGCTCATAAGGAACAGTGGTGGCATAAATATTTCCATTATAGATCAAGGTATTGGTATGACAGAAGATGACCTTATTACAGCTATGATCCCGTTCAGACGTGCGTCACAAGTCAAAAATTCTGAAATTTCCGGAACAGGCCTTGGTTTACCTTTGGTCGATGCATTTATTAAATTATTTGACGGAACCCTGAACATTAAAAGCGAGCAGGGTACAGGCACAACCGCAACACTGCATTTCCCACCAGAAAGATCTGTAATAATTTAAATTTAATGATACTGGCGAAGGAGTCCCACAAGACGCCCCTGTATACGCACGCGATTTGCCGGGTAAACCTGGGTTTCATAATCCGGGTTTGCTGGTTCAAGCGCAACATCAGGGCCACGTTTCCTCAATGTTTTAAGAGTGGCTTCTTCCTCATCGACCAACGCCACAACAATCTGACCATTATGGGCATTGTCACAACGTTCGATTAACACACGATCCCCATCAAGGATGCCTTCATCGATCATACTATCTCCGTCCACATCAAGGGCATAGTAACTGCCAGAACCAAGCATAGAAGCAGGAACACCAATATTTTCATATTGTTCCAATGCCTCAATAGGCGTACCCGCGGCAATTTTTCCATGAAGTGGTACTTCGGTGATCTGCGGATCAATATCTTTGACGCGTCCAAAATCAGGACGAAACAGGTTTGAAGAACTATCTTCGTCTTCCGGTAGTTTTATCACTTCAAGCGCGCGGGCGCGATTTGGAAGTCTGCGAATAAAACCACGTTCTTCAAGGGCATTGATGAGTCTGTGAATTCCTGATTTTGATTTAAGATCAAGTGCTATTTTCATTTCTTCAAAGGATGGCGCAACGCCATCTTCTGACAAGCGTTCATGGATAAGCATCAAAAGGGTGTGTTGTTTTTTAGTGAGCATCTTAAATCTCCGCTATAGTCCCCAAATTTCACTGATTCATCTATATTTGTTCTTTTATGTTCTATTTTTATTCTTCTGTCAAGGCACAAATAAGAACATGGAAAAATTATCAGTCAATAAGAACGATTTTTACTAGATCACCAGCTTTCGCTTCTGGTGCGTCAATCTTACGGATCAGTAAGCAGTTCGCCTTAACAAGTGGAGACAGATTTCCACTGGATTGAGAGAGCAGGGCACTTACCGTTTTTTCCCCGGTATTGCTTTCACTTACAATCGCCCTCATATAATTTGTTCGACTTCCGCCTGGTTTTAAATCATGTTCAAGTCGGGCATACGATACTTGAAAACCGGTATCGCCAAGTCCCTGTAATTTATTCATCGCAGGCAACATAAAATTTACAAAACAGACATATGAACTGGAAGGGTTACCCGGCATACCGAAATAATGGATGCCTTTAAAA
>JAUILB010000255.1 GCA_030432815.1 Alphaproteobacteria bacterium
TTCAATGGCCCTCTGTGCCGCTAATACAATTTCATCAAGACGATTAAGCGGCATCACACGCGTATCTATAGGCATACGACCCGGCGGCTTTTCATCAAGACGCGAAACATCCATATCACCATAAGCGGTAAGCGTTAAAGTACGCGGAATAGGAGTGGCCGTCATCGCAAGAATATCAACGCCATATCCCTGCTTGCCCTTAGCCGCAAGTGCCATGCGCTGTTCAACACCAAAGCGGTGTTGTTCATCAATAACTATGACTGCAAGATCATGATAAATAACATCTTTTTGAAATATTGCGTGTGTTCCAATTAAAATATCAATATTCCCGTCTGCAAGATCAGAGAGTAATTTTTCACGGGATTTACCCTTATCCCGCCCTGTAAGAATAGCAATATTGACATCTGTTGTTTTTGCCAGTTCTGTTAATCCCGCATAATGCTGTCTTGCCAAAATTTCAGTTGGCGCCAGTAATGCCGCTTGTGCACCATTTTCCACGGCAATAAGCATACTAAGAAGGGCAACGACCGTTTTACCGCTACCAACATCCCCCTGAAGGAGTCGCATCATTGCTGAGCCGTCCTGCATATCTTTCTTTATTTCTTCAATTGACCTTTTTTGCGCCCCTGTAAGTTCATAGGGGAGCGAAGCAATTGTTTTCCCCACAAGGGTACCGTTTGATTTCATCACCCGGCCTTTTTTCTTCCTTGTTTGTTTGCGCATAATTTCAAGCGCAAGCTGGTTGGCAAGCAGTTCATCATAAGCCAGACGTATTCTTGCTTTTGTATTTGAATAAACCCCTTCATAATCTGTCGGGTTATGTGCTGCCAGCAATGAAGAATGCCAACTGTCCCACCTTTCACGTTTCATTAGTGATATATCAAGCCATTCGGGAAGTTCTGTCGCTTTTTTACACGCATCACCCATAATTCGTGTCATAACTTTACCGCTGATACCAGCGGTCAAAGGGTATACAGGCTCAACCAATGGGATTTCGTTCCTTTTTTCCAGTGGCAAAATATAGTCAGGATGGCTCATTTGTAACTGACCATTATACAATTCCACCTTGCCACTAATCAGTCGTCTTTCGCCTTCGGGCAGCTGCTTTGTCAGGTAATCATGTCTTGGGTGAAAAAATATAAGCTGAATGATCCCGGTATCATCATAGCAGTACACGCGATAAGGTTTTTTGCTTCTTGGTGGGGCAATATCATGTTTACCAACAGTTATTTCCACTGTTACGATCTGATCATATTTAATATCAGCTAATTTTGGTGAATTGCGCCTATCTATAATATCTACAGGTAAATGCCACAACAGGTCAATAATCCTTGTTCCCGCTATCTTTTCAAGGCTGGCGGCTATACGATTGCCAACCCCTGGCAAAGTTTCCGTATTAGCAAAAAGGGGAAATAAAATCTCTGGTCGCATTCGCCCTCACGTTAATAATGGTATTATTGGTTTAAATTTACAAAATAGTTTTATATACAACTAACATATCCTAGCAACAGTCAGATGAGAAGTTAATTGGCGCAATTTAACACACCCGGATTTATCGAAGGCAAGATCGATAAAGATGAAAATATTGAAATTCGTAGAAAACGGCTGAAATTCAGAAGCTGGCATCGGGGGATCAAGGAAGCTGATATTCTTCTAGGTTCTTTTGCGGATCAATTTCTGGATTCATTATCATCATCACAACTGGATGATTATGAAACCATGCTGCGGGAACCGGATTCCGATCTTGTTGCCTGGATCACGGGCGATAAAGTTGCACCTGAACAATATAATAATGACGTATTGGCCATGCTAAAGTCCATTGATTATATAAAGATACTCAAGTGAACCAAATAACTTCAGCAAAACAAGCTCTTAATCTTTCTAATGTGCCGGAAGGCATGGATGCGCTTGTGTTATCGCAGGAAGCCGCGGAGCTAGAAAATGGTCAAATTCTTCATATAGCCCGCGATGATATCCGTATGGACAGTATTGCAGAACTGATTTCATATTTTCAGCCTGATCTTGACGTTATAACTTTTCCGGCATGGGACTGTCTTCCTTATGATCGGGTTTCTCCCAACCAGGATATTCTAGCACGCCGAATGACGAGCCTTAGAAAAATTTTAAACCCACAAAAAACACAAGTAATTGTAAGCACAATTAATGCTGTCACCCAACGTATTCCTGCAAAAGAAACAGTAAAAAATGCCAGCTTCAATTCATCCGTCGGTAATGTACTTGATATGGAAGCGCTAACAAACTACCTGAGCCACAATGGATACTCACGGGCAAGCACAGTCGTGGATCAGGGAGATTATGCCATACGTGGCAACATTATTGACATTTTTCCACCCGGTCTTGAAAAACCGGTTCGCATTGATCTTTGGGGTGATGAAATTGATACGATTAAAATTTTTGATCCTGTAAGCCAGCGCACAGAAGGCAAAATTAACACAATAAATCTGGTGCCGATGGGAGAAATTTTCCTTGATGAAAATTCGATCCGTAATTTCAAACGTGCTTATGTTGCCGAATTCGGCCCAGCTAGAAATAATGATCCGCTTTATGAAGCAATCAGCGAAGGACGCAAACATGCGGGCATGGAACATTGGCTTCCTTATTTTCATGAAAAGCTTGAAACATTATTTGATTATATTCCTGATGCCCATGTCACCATGGATAATTTGACCCATGAAGCACTTGAAACAAGATTTAGTTCTATTTCCGATTATTATCTTGCAAGAAAAACAGCACTGACAGAAGCACCAGTCAGAAAAGACACAATTGCACCATATAAACCAATCCCACCTGAAACATTGTTTATGCCTGCTGAAGAATGGCAGGAATTTGAAACAAGATTTCATATGCATCAATTCAATCCATTTGATGTCCCACCTGCCGAAAATGTCAGAACGTATAAGGCTGTCACAGGACGTAATTTTGCGCCGGAACGAAATGATAAAAATATCAATATCTATGATGCCTTAAGAAAGCATATTGTTGCAAAACAGCAGGATGGGAAAAAAATATTTCTTGCCAGTTATAGTGAGGGCGCGCGTGACCGATTAAGCATCGTCCTAAATGATCATGGAATGGCCGGTAATAAACTTATTGATAACTGGAAAAGTGCCAAGCGACTTCCCAAAGATACAATTGGTTTAATTATTTTGCCCATTGAACATGGTTTTGAAACGGACCGCTTTGCAATCATATCTGAACAGGATATTTTAGGCGATCGCCTGATACGAAAAGTCAGACGTACCCGCAAGGCAGAAAATTTTATTTCGGAAGCATCAGCACTAACCCCGGGCGATCTGGTTATCCACATGGATCATGGGATCGGACGGTACGAGGGGCTTAAAAATATTGAAGTAAATGGTGCTGCTCATGATTGTGTCCTTCTTATATACCAAGATGGTGACAAACTTTATGTTCCCGTTGAAAATATTGAAATATTGAGCCGTTTCGGAAACGAAGACAGCAATGCAAGACTTGATAAGCTTGGCGGCGTAGCATGGCAGGGACGCAAAGCCAAACTTAAAAAACGCATCCGTGAAATGGCTGATGAACTGATCAAAGTTGCAGCTGAACGTGCAATGCGTAAAGGTGAAATTATCAAACCCACGGACGGGCTTTATAATGAATTCAGCGCAAGATTTCCATTTAATGAAACGGATGATCAGTTAAATGCGATAGCAGATGTAATTGAAGATCTATCCAGCGGAAGACCAATGGACCGCTTAATTTGTGGGGATGTTGGGTTTGGAAAAACCGAAGTGGCACTTCGTGCAGCATTTCTGGCTGTTATGGAAGGATACCAGGTCGCAATCGTCGCGCCAACAACATTGCTGGCACGTCAGCACTACAAAACCTTTTCTGATCGCTTTAAGGGGTTCAATATTAAAATCGGTCATCTTTCAAGACTTGTGTCTGCTAAAAATCAAAAGCTAACCCGTGAACAGGCCGCTAAAGGTGACTGCGAAATTATTGTCGGCACCCATGCGCTGCTTAGCGACAGTGTTAAGTTTAATAATCTTGGACTTCTTATAATTGATGAAGAACAGCATTTTGGTGTGGTTCACAAGGAAAAATTAAAAAAGCTAAAAAGCACCGTTCATGTGCTCACCCTTACTGCAACACCGATCCCACGAACACTGCAACTTGCCATGAGCGGTGTACAAAGCTTAAGCCTGATTGCAACACCGCCGATAGACAGGCTTGCCGTACGGACCTTTGTGCTTCCTATGGATGACCTTGTCATTCGCGAAGCATTATTGCGTGAACA
Source organism: Alphaproteobacteria bacterium (assembly GCA_030432815.1). Taxonomy (GTDB): domain Bacteria; phylum Pseudomonadota; class Alphaproteobacteria; order Sphingomonadales; family Emcibacteraceae; genus Pseudemcibacter. Next base: position 4,286 of record JAUILB010000255.1, read on the forward strand.
TTACCGTGGCGGCCAAAGCTTTTATGTATGCCCGCGTATTTCCGATTTGAAACAAGTCGGTGAGTTTCTGCGTGAAACTGTACCGGAAGTTAAATTTGTCATAGCACATGGTCAGATGCCTTCAGGGCA
>JAUILB010000256.1 GCA_030432815.1 Alphaproteobacteria bacterium
TTGAAAATGGTGTCATCCGCCGCACCAAGGTCACGAACCGTTGTAAAGCCCACCATAAGTGTTTTATAGGCGTTTGAGACACCATTTATGGCACGTTCTGCTGGCCCTTCTCCCCGCGAAGCAAAATGCACGTGCATATCCATCATACCCGCCATAACGAATTTATCAGACATATCAATGATAGTAAGCGTTGCATCCTCTGTCCCGTCATTATCGGCATAGCCATTAACAACACTTACAATTTTCCCGTCTTCAATGATGATTGACTGTTCAGTTGATGGTTCCTCGCCCGCCACAGCCAACAATGAACCCGCATGAATAATAGTCACTTCGCGGATTACCGTGTCTTCTGTTTCTTCACTTTCCTGTGCAGTTGAGATAGCAACCAACGATAAATACATTAAAATACATGAGGCAATTTTGTGCATTTCCTTCTCCCACAATGCTAAATATATTCGACCTCATATACTTATAAAAGATGTTTAGCCAATATCAAAGACATCCTCTTCATCTATTATCTTATGCTCTAATTTCACGACTAGGGAAAGTTCATCTCCGTTAACCTGCAATTCTTTAGTCCCTGTTTTTGGTAGAGGTATTTTACACTCCATACAAAATAATATTAAGGCAGCAGCAATTTCAGATTGAGAGTAAAATAAACTATTATTAGGAGCCAAACTTTCTTCCAATTCACATGAAATATGCAATTTTGAATTTTCAACTATTTCAAATTTTTTGATATCGTCATGTTCAAAGTAAAAGGCTTTTCTGGAAGAAAACAGTGCGAGGGCTTTTTTGAGTTCTAATTGGGAAAAATAAATATTCTTAATTTCAACAGGCATTTAACATTCTCTTTAATTCTTTTTATGCATTAAACTATTATCCAAATTGAGATTCATTTTGAGGAAGCGGAAGGACGTAATTATTTAGAGGATATCTATTGCTGTTCAATTAGCCAAAGTAAGTGTGTTGTATGTCAGGATGTCTAATATTTTTTCATCTAATTTAGTAATTTTCTCAAAAGCTTTTTTTGTCATTCTTTATTCTTTTGATTAGACTGCATTACAGGTGAATCAAAACATAATATAAATGTTATCAATACATAATAAAAACAATATATGATAATTTTGTTAATTATACAAGATATTAAACAAAATGTGCTGCATTGATCCTTAAGCAGCACCATATGCGGGTAGTACTTATGAGGACAAAGTCAAGCGATCGGATAGCCGAGGCAAAATTAAAATTTCTTACGCCAAACATTTGCATGGTACTTGTGGAGATAGACAAGTGCCGAAATGTAACTGATGCTGCAACAAAATTAGGTAAAGCGCAGTCCTATATCTCTAAACAGCTATCGCAACTAGAGGATAAAGTCGGATCAATACTTTTCAATCGTTCAAGCAAAGGCATTGAGCCAACACAGGAGGGGGAGGTTCTGGTGCGTTGGGCGAAATATTTTGTTGCCGGACTAACATCAGCACAAGAAGAGCTGGATGCTGTTAAAGCCGGGAATGCTGGCCACATAAATATCGGTGTCGGTTCAGTTTCAGCACCAGTACTGTTGCCCAGGTCCCTACTTGCGTTTAGAGAAAAACATCACAATATTAAAATTAACATCCGCCATGATACCAGCGATAGATTATTGAGTGATCTTGAAGATCGAAATTTGGATATCGTTGTAGCCAGACTACCGTCATTTGGACTTATGGAATATGAAACCCATAAACTTGCTGATAATGAGGTAAAAGTAGTTGCATCTAAAAATCATCCATTAAAAGAAGTTAAAAATATCTCATGGAAAAAATTAACCGAGTATGATTGGATAGTTCCAGAGTCAGATAATACGGCCAGAATTCAACTGGAGCATCTTTTGGAAGAACAAGGGTTGAAAATGCCCTCCGGTTTTATAGAAACCATGTCACTTCCTGTTATAACAAGCCTTGTAAGAAAAAGTAACCTGATCACCTTTTATGCTCAAGATGTCGCTGAAGAAGTTAGCAAACATGAAGGCTTATCAATATTAGATTTTAAACTTGAGCTTAAATTAGAACCAATCTGCATTATCGTGAGAAAAAATTTAATCCTCTCTCATGCTATGCGAGAGCTTATCGAAACTATTAAAAAAACATCAAATATAATTCATAACCAACGCTGATTATTTTTCTCAATCCAACATTAAATTTTTTTAATGTTTCTGACAGGACCTGTTCATGTTGGGAAATTATTCTCCATACTAACGAATACTCAAAAAGGAGAATGCGATGTTTAATAAATCAGTTTTTAAAAGTTTGGCTATAGGGCTGTTAGCTGGAACAAGTGTTGTTGCGGTTTCAAATGGTTTTGCGGACACGAATAAAGAGCAGGTTCAGGAAGTCCGGTATATTGCTGAAAAACCCGTTGTCGCAAATCTGGCGGATCTCGTTGAGGATGTAAGTCCAGCCGTCGTACAGGTTATTTCCAAGGGAAATGTTAAATCTAATGTTGCACAGGCAATGCCACGTTTCAGAGGCGACAGTAATGATCCATTCGAAGAATTTTTCCGCCAGTTCCGCGGTAATGAGGGACCAATGGGCCGTGATTTCCGTTTTCAACCACAGCAGCCGTCATCAATTGGATCAGGATTTATCGTACAGGAAGACGGTATTGTGATTACAAACAACCATGTTGTCGAAGACGCGGCTGAAGTATTGGTGCGGTTGAATGATGGGCGTGAAGTTTCCGCAAAAGTTCTTGGAACGGACCCTAAAACGGACCTTGCTGTGCTTAAAATTGACGTGGATGAAGAATTTGATGTTGTAAAGTGGGGCGATTCAGATAACACCCGTGTCGGTGACAGTGTTTTTGCCGTGGGATCACCATTTGGTTTATACGGATCTGTAACATCAGGAATTGTATCGGCCCGCGGCCGTGAAATAGGTTCCGGCCCTTATGATGATTTTATTCAGACAGATACACCGATTAACAAGGGAAATTCCGGCGGCCCGCTATTTAACGAATATGGCGACGTTATCGGCGTTAACACAGCCATCTATTCACCGGGTGGTGGTAATGTCGGCATTGGTTTTGCCATCCCTTCTGAAATGGCACAGGATATTGTTGCTGACCTAATCGAAGATGGCAGCGTTGACCGTGGCTGGATTGGTGTATCAATTCAACCCGTGACAGATGATATTGCTGAAAGTCTGGGCCTTGAAGGATCAAAAGGCGCATTGGTTGCCGATGTTGTTCCGGACGGTCCTGCGGAAAAAGCTGGTCTTCAGGCAGGTGACATCATCCTTTCATTTGACGGTAAGGACGTCGAAAACCTTCGTGATTTAACCAGAATGGTTGCAGGAACAGATGCAAACTCAAAAGCCGACATCACAATTTGGCGTGACGGCAAAAAAGATGACATCGACATAAAGATCGCTGCATTTGAAGAACCCAACGCCATCAAAGCATCCTTGAGCGGCGACCGCATGGGTAATGGTGATGATATCCCGAAACTAGGGCTTGCTTTAAACAGCCAGCTTGAAGTTGTGGATATTGATCCTGAAAGTGCCGCCGCAAAAACGAATGTTCGTATCGGTGATCAAATTGAGACAGTAAACAATGTTCCGGTAAAATCACTTTCCGAAGTTAAAGAAGTGCTTGCAAAAGCAGCAGCAGATGACCGTGAAACTGTGCTTCTGCGGCTAAAAAATAAACAGGGTAAGCGGTTTATAGCAGTCCCGTTTGACCGCGCTTAACCCTATAAGTCCATATTGTCCCGTTCCTCGCTCCCCTTTTTGGGGCAATATGGACTTCCCTCCTTGCGTTTTTTTGTCATTTGATTTTATGACAAATTTATATTTATAATATAGCAGTTAGATTGTTTTCTCCCGTTTTATTAAGGACTTAAATGCGGATATTAATTATCGAAGATGATGTAGAAATTTCCGGCTTTATTTTTAAAAGTCTGCAGCAGCATGGTCATGTTGCTGATGTTATTGCGGATGGAATAGACGGGCTTTCTGCTGCGGTTACCGGCACTTATGATGCTATAATTCTTGACCGTATGCTTCCACGGCTGGATGGCATATCCGTTATAAAGGCGTTACGTTCAGAAGGGATAAAAACACCAGTCATATTTCTGTCTGCATTGGGTGATCTGGACTACCGCCTTGAAGGCTTGAAAGCTGGTGCGGATGATTATCTCGCAAAACCATTTGCTTTTTCAGAATTACTTGCCCGGCTTGAAGCCGTCCTTAGACGTGGTTCTGACCGAGGAAAAATATCAGACATAATGATTGTCGGTGATTTGGAATTGGACATTAAAACCAGGCAAGCAAAGCGAAATGGCCGGATAATTGACCTTAAACCGCGGGAATATAAAATTCTTGAATATCTTATGAAAAATGAAGGACGGATAGTGACCCGCAGCAT
>JAUILB010000257.1 GCA_030432815.1 Alphaproteobacteria bacterium
TCCAACTTTGGGTGAAATTAACAAGAGAGTGGCGTCAAGCTTCTATACGGCGTCTTTATTTAGTGATAAAACACGAAGGCTGGTAAAATTCCTGTCTTGGCTTGGGTGAATATATGCTGGGGAAGTTAAAAATAATATCAATTGAGAAAAGCCTCTCGGCAAGATTGCTTTTGCTTACTATTTTTTCAGTACTTATTGTTGAAATTTTCTTTTATGTACCATCGATCGCCAATTTCCGGCTAACCTGGATTGAACAGAAACTTGCCGAAGCACATATTGCAATTATGGTTGTCGAAGCGGCACCGGATTTTATGGTCAGCCGTTTGCTGACAGATCAACTTCTAGCTTCTTCCGAAAATTATTCGATAATGCGCCAATTCCAGGATGGAGAACAACAGGCCCTCATGGCGGTCCAGCCGTTTGCAGTATCAAAACAAATTGACATTCGGGATGTATCTTGGTTTCAGTCGATCAAAGATGCGCTGGGCACGATGGTCAACATGAACCGCACCGGATATTTGATAGAAGCAAGGGGAAACGTTGCTGGTGAAGAGACTGAGGAAATAATAATCGTGTTTGATGAGCAGCTCCTGTGTTCTGATATGCTGGATTATTCTCTAAATATTCTTATCATTTCCGTGATCATTTCCGTTTTTGTCGGTATGTTCCTTTATTATAATTTATCCCGTCAACTGGTACAGCCAGTTAAAAAAATAACAGAAAATCTAATCTCATTCCGTCATGCACCCGAAGATATGACAAAGCGGTTCGAGCCTGATGACCGTAAGGATGAAATAGGTGTGGTTATGCGCGAACTGGCGACAATGCAGGACGAAATACGCAAAGCGCTGAACCAGAAAGATCATCTGGCAAAACTTGGTGGTGCCATAAGCAACATCAATCACGATCTGCGAAATATGCTTTCCAGTGCGCAGCTCGTATCGGACCATTTAAGCACCATTGATGACCCTGTTGTTCAGCAGCTTGCACCGCGTTTTGTCAAAGCGATCGACCGGGCGATCCGGCTTTGTGAACATACTCTTGAATATGGAGGGGGCAAGTCAGAAGAACTTAATCTTCGGACATTTAACCTTCATAATCTTGTAGCAGACGTCTCAACTTCACTGGGTCTTTTTGATCAGAGCAAAGTCATACTGCATAATAAAGTCGATATTGATCAAAAGCTGACCGCAGACAATGACCAGATTTTCCGCGTGTTAATGAATTTGTGTCGAAACGCTGTTCAAGCCATTGGTGAAAGCGGGAATATCACCGTAACAGCCGAACTGAGCGAGGATCAAATTACTATTGATATCACCGATGATGCCCTTGGCATACCGGAAAAAATTAAAGAAAACCTTTTTCAACCATTTAAATCCGGAAGCCGCGGCGGAACCGGGCTTGGCCTTGCCATATCAAAGGAAATTATCACCGCCCATGGCGGAACACTTGATCTTCTGGAAAGCAGCCCGAACGGTAGCACATTCAGAATAGTGCTACCCATACACCATTAAATCTATTATTCTGGGTAAATACTGTCTGAATGATCCGTGGGATGCGGGGTAGCCGTCAGCACCGTAACACCATTAGGCGCGACAAACCGATGCCAAAGCCCCTTTGGCACAACCGTTACCATTCCACCTTTCAGTTTCAATATTTTCTCTCCATCCGGTGTAAGGATAATGAGTTCCGTTTCACCTTTTAATATATGGACAAGTTCGTCACCTGCCGTATGTCTTTCCCACGGACTTTCCCCGCTGAAGCTGCCGGTAAATACCCCACCAGTATCAAAGGGAGCAAGCATCGCAAAGGCAGCACCCGACTTTGCTTCGCTCGTATTGGCCGTTCGCCCTTCGAGCGGTGTTAATTTTGAAAGTTCTTTTTCAATATCAGCTACTTTAATTTTATTCACTGTGCAACATATCCTTCCCGGCGGGGGTCTGCGCCGCCTTCAAGTGACCTTGCACCATCAGAGCTATACTTTAGCCTAATGCCGTGTAACCCGCTCATCAGGGTGACAACATCCACATCATGTCCAAGAGCCTTTAACGGCTCAACCAGCCGTTCGGCATCAGTCCCTTCTTCGATAAGCGCAGGGCCATTACGGCTGAGCACATGTGGAGCACTTATGGCCGCCTGCATATCCATATTCCAGTCAAGTACATTGATCACCGTTTGTGTTACATAATTGATAATACTTGATCCGCCGGGTGAGCCAATAATCAATACAGGTTTATTCTGCTGATCAAATATGATGGTCGGGGTCTGCGAACTCATGGGGCGTTTGCCACCCTGCACCCTGTTAGCAACTAGTTTTCCGTCCTCGTCCCGCGAAATAAGGGAAAAATCTGTCAGTTCATTATTAAGCATAAAACCTTCCACCATAAGCCTGCTTCCAAACATGCTTTCAACTGTCGCAGTCATGGAAACCACATGGCCCCATTTATCGGTAATGCTGAAATGGGTCGTAGACGGAATATCCAGAACAAACCCTTCGCCATTATCCAGAACAATTTCCGATGGCGGCTTTCCGTAAGGTGCCTTGCCCATGGATGTGCCGGGTTTTATAAGCTTTGCGCGCTCGTCCAGATAAACCGGGTCAATCATCCCCTTTACGGGCACATCAATAAAATCCGTATCACCTGTATATTGGTTCCTGTCGGCGTAAGCGAGGCTCTCTGCCTCAAGTATAATATTATAAGCTTCCGCCGAATGTGGTTCCATTTCATTGATGTTAAATTCATCCAGCATTCCAAGCGTCGCGATCATGGTATGACCGCCGGATGATGGCGGCGGGATCGAACACACCTTATAAATACGGTAAGTCCCGCAAATCACATCACGTTCTTTTGCGCGGTAATTTGCAAGATCGCTAAGTTCCATCAGCCCCGGATTATTGGGTGCGTTTTTTATCGCATCAACAATTTTTTCGGCTATGTCGCCCGTATAAAAGGCTGATATTCCTTCACTTGCGATACGCTTTAAAACAGCGGCCTGTTTCGGGTTTTTAAGAAGGTGCCCCGCTTTTAACGGGTTGCCATTCTCATCATAAAAATAGGCCCGCGATGCCGGAACAAGCATCAGTTTTTCATCAATGGTAATATAATGTTCAAGTCGCGGTGAAACGATAAACCCTTCTTCCGCCAGACGGATCGCCGGTCCGAACACCTCCGCCCATGGAAGAACACCGTGCCTTTCATGGGCCATTTTCAACGCCGCCAGTGCCCCTGGCACCCCCACGGAAAGCCCGCCATAAATCGCATCAAGTTTCACATAACCGGGAACATCGGTAATCGGTTTGAATATATCAGGCGTCGCCGCCATGGGGGCCGCTTCGCGCCCGTCATAAAAATTCATCTGTTCGTTTGACGGATCAAAATGAAGCAGGAACGCCCCACCACCAATTCCCGATGATTGTGGCTCCACCAGACTTAAAACCGTTTCAACCGCAATAGCGGCATCAACGGCACTGCCACCACGTTTTAAAATTTCAAGCCCCGCTTTCGCGGCATAAGGATTTGCCGCCACCACCATTTGATTATCATATGTCTTCTGCGGAGATGCGATCCCCAAGTCATCCACTTCCTGCATGAATGCAAGCGTTAGTCCGGCTGGCTGCGGGGGTATAAGATTATCGGCGCGCAGAAGCAGCGCACGCGTCAAATTATATTCATTCAACCGATCAGGGTTATCCCGCAGGGCATATTCAATATCACGAAGCTGCGCCCTAATATCATTTATGCGTGAAATCTGGATCTCAACCCCGCGCCAGTTGAGCGCTTTATTTTCTGTTGATGACGCATCATAATTTTCAAGGGCGTTTCTGATATTTTTTTCGTGGTAAGGAAGGTCCCGTTCAATTTCATCCAGCGCGACACGCATATCGATAATGGAGAGGTCATTTTGCTCAAACGGTACTTTTGAAGGAGTCGGTTTAATTACGCGGTCCTGCTGTCCATCGCTTACCGCCAGCTCTTCCTGCCCTTCTTTTTCAAGCTGCTGCCAAAGGGTGTCTGCCTGCATGACCGGCCAATCTTCCGGCTTCGAACCACTGCACGCAATCAGCAGTATTGTTGCAACGACAAAAGATGTCCCTTTTAACACATTGATATAAAACGATTTATTTTTCATATTTTGCCAGCAATCCTCTTTAAACAGGAAAAGAAACCATCACTTTAAATCATGTCTATTTTCAGAACAAGCATAAGCTGGGTCGATATTTTTTAAAAAAAGTCACATATTTACTAAATGACGCTTGCATTCAGGCACCGATATGAGTAGTTTGCCTTTCACATTTTGAATGATCAGCGCTTGTAGCTCAGCTGGATAGAGTACTTGACTACGAATCAAGGGGTCGGGAGTTCGAATCTTCCCAAGCGCGCCATTCAAATCAAAAAAGCC
>JAUILB010000258.1 GCA_030432815.1 Alphaproteobacteria bacterium
TGCAGCATGTTCGTGAACAAAACTGGTTTGCGGTTGGCCTAGATGTTCTTGTTGTAATCGTCGGTATATTTCTCGGTCTTCAGGTGCAGGCTTGGTATGATAATCAACAATCAAAAGAAAGAGAAACGGCATATCTAAACAATCTGAATGAAGATATTGAAACAAACCTTAGTATGATAAAGGATAGCTTGGTCGAACGCGATTTCGTGGAAAAGGGATTGGCCGAAATATTAAATAGCTATGCTGGACATATACAGATTTCAGAACTTTCAAGTGCCCACTGTCGGGCTGTTTCAATTTCGCATAAACAGGCTAACCCGATATCCGAACTTCCGGCAGCAATGGAATTAATAAGTAGTGGGAGTTTGCAGATCGTTTCCAATGAAAAAATCCGCAGGGAAATTTCAGCCTATCTGGGAATTCTGGATTTACTTCGTGACAGACGCACGAGTACACAACTTTTTATGGTTGATTTGACAGGGCTATACCCTGACATAATTGAGGTTGATTTGTTGAATGCAGATAATCTGGCGTCAGGGAAAATGCCCAACAATAAATGTAACTTTGAAAATGGTTTAAATAATCAACAATTTAAAAATCATCTTGCCATGAATGCTGGTCGTCAGTGGCAACTAACACATTCCATTAATGAACAGATTGCCGCGCTACAGGATTTACATAAACTTGTTGGTGAAGAATTGAACGCTGGTTTTTGAAACGCTATGTGCTGTATGAATCGTAGGTAATTATAGTTGTCCAGATTCGGGATTGAATCGGATAAATTGTAAAGATAGTTTACAGAAATAAAAATTGTCATGATTGGGTGACTTGCTATCTACCCGTAATTATTGACTTTTTTTATTTGGCATGTTTTTTGCAATATTTTAATAGTTGCACGGTTATATAACAGTTATATAAATGCATGAAAGACTAAACCCCAAAAAAATTGGGCAATAAAAAAGGGTTGGACTTAGTAGAAAAATGTTAAATCGTATTAGTAAAATAATTATCGCTATCTTTGCCTTATCTTTGGTAAGTGTAGCTACAGCAGCACCGCTTCAACCACGTTTGGGCGGATTGGCTTTTTATGATCCGGATCTGGATATCACATGGTATTATGATGCGTCGACAGATGGAAATAACGGCAACTGGATTGCACAACAAAATTATATCACCAACGTACTTAACGTGGACGGTGTAACAGGATGGCGTCTTCCGACTGCGGGTGCAACTCCGCTTGACTGTCCGGGTGTGAGCTGCGCTGATAATGAAATGGGTTATATGTATTATGTTCGCGGGATCACCAATGTGATTGAAGGGGTATTTATCAATATTCTTGATGGGCCGTATTTTTCAGGAACAGAGTCTGGTACTGATGTCTGGTGGTTCAGCTTCCTGACTGGTGATCAGGGTCTAATTAATCAAAATGTACCGGAAAGCCAATTTGTCGCACATACATGGGCTGTTCATGATGGTGATGTGCTTCCACAGGTACCGCTTCCTGCTGCTGTGTGGATGTTTGGTGGCGCGATTCTTGGTTTTATGGGAATTCGTCGTCGAAGACAGGCGTAGCTAACAAAAATTAATATTGATCTTAAAGCACCATTTGGTTTTCGAATGGTGCTTTTTTTATTTGATAGAATTGTTTCGTCTATTCCCATCTTTCCACAAACAAATATTAACTTTCCTATACTCATAATATTTTCCTGTTTTATGCTGTTATGTTTAAGAGTGGATAATACAGAATATTATTTTAGTGATAGGTTTAAAATTCTGAAGTCAGATTCATAATTCGGATTTTAGGTGCACTTATTTATCTTCTTTATTCATAGTATCCGGGTCCAGTCCCATTGATTTCATGCGTTTTTGCCATCGTTCCTGTGCAAAGGTTTGCATATCTTCCACCCAGTCAGTTTCATCAGTAATTTCTAGACCTATTAATGTTTCGAGTACATCTTCCTGAGTGATTAGCCCCTGAACCGTTCCAAATTCATCAATTACGAGGGCCATGTGACTGTTTTCATGCATTAAAAGATCAAAAACATCTGAGGTGCTGCGACTATCCAGAACCATTAAAACTTCTCGTCGAAAATCTGATAATGGTTTTTCAAATTGATCTTTGGCTTGTGCAATAAGTAAGTCTGTTTTAAGCACATAACCATTCATATCATCACGTGATTTATCATAAAGTGGAATACGTGAAAATGGGTTCTTATCATGTTTTGAAAAAAATTCCTGTACGGTCGTGACGGATGATTGTGCAAAAATCACAGGGCGTGGTGTCATAATCATCCTCACTGATATTTTTCCAATCCCCATTAAGTTATTGACTATTTTCAGTTCTTTAGGCTGTAACATGCCTTCTTTGGTTCCAATTTCCGCCATGGCTTTTATTTCAGCGCGACTGAAAGTTGTTGTATTTTTTCCAGTGCTTGAAATCATGCGGGTCAGTTTTTCCAGCATCCACACAACCGGAGATAATATTTGTGTCAGCCATTCAATCAGTATTGCAAAAATAGGTGCAAGCTGTTTCCAATAAGTAGCGCCCAGTGTTTTTGGTATAATTTCTGACAGAACAAGAATGAGAAAGGTCAATATTGCAGAAGTAAGTCCAATATACTGACTGCCAAACAGAAGTGATGATTGCGCGCCCACTCCTGCAGCACCAACAGTGTGCGCTATCGTATTGGCTGTTAAAATTGCAGCTAAAGGTCTCTCAACATTTTTTGTTAATCTGGATAAAATGGGTGCTGATTTACTGCCTTCATTTTTTAACACTTTGATATAGGACTGACGAGTTGACAGCAGTACTGCCTCGGCAATTGAACAAAAGCTGGAAACAATAAGTGCCAGCATTAAATATATTATCAGTAAGGTCATTTCATGGTGTTTTCAAAATTCATTATATGCAGTCGTTTATAAATAGTAAGGAGCTATATGCCAAGTCATATCAGTCATATGGCTTCCGGCTTTGGCTATTGTGTGCAGCGATAGACATTCTAAAGATATCAGGATTTTCATTAAAGGAATATTTTCTTGTCTCTGCCTCCTTTTAGGTTTCATCTGAATGGTACATATGTTATGAAGCGACTGGTTTTGAAAATCCTGCTTCAACACTAAATGCGAGTACGCTTTATGGCTAACGAAGTTATTGCAATTGCCAGCGATCATGGTGGCTATGAATTTAAAGAAATCCTGAAATCTGAACTTATAGAATACGGTTTTGATGTGAATGACTTAGGATGTCACGACACAAGTTCTGTTGATTATCCGGATTATGCACATGCCCTTGCGGATACCCTAAAGAATGGGGTTGTAAAACGCGGGGTACTGGTTTGCGGGTCGGGAATCGGTATCAGCATTGCAGCAAACCGTCATCCCCATATTCGTGCGGCACTGGTTCATGATGCCCTTACAGCACGCCTTTCCCGTGAACATAATGATGCCAATGTCCTTGTCCTTGGTGGCCGTACAACCGGGATTGAAGTAGCGAAAGACTGTCTCAAGGTATTTTTAAACACTGGTTTTGATGGTGGACGCCACCAAAACCGTATTAACAAAATGTCATAATTTATTATTATTTTTTAAAGGCTTAACGATAATGTCATTTGATTTGGAAACTTTTTTTAACGCACCTCTTTCAAAAACCGATCCGGAACTGCTGGAAAGCATTAATCTGGAAATGGGACGTCAGCAACATCATATCGAACTTATTGCTTCGGAAAATATTGTCAGCCGTGCCGTATTGGAAGCGCAGGGTTCGATCATGACCAACAAATATGCAGAAGGGTATCCGGGCAGAAGATATTATGGTGGCTGTGAATATGTTGATATAGCAGAAAGTCTTGCAATTGAGCGCGCAAAAAAACTTTTTAATTGTGAATTTGCCAACGTGCAGCCACATTCAGGTGCGCAGGCAAATGGAGCAGTGATGCTAGCGCTAACAAAACCAGGTGATACAATCCTTGGTATGTCGCTTGATGCGGGGGGGCACCTGACGCACGGTGCGCCGCCTGCACAATCAGGAAAATGGTTTAATGCCATTCAGTATGGTGTTCGACGTGATAATCATCTGATGGATTATGATCAAATAGAAAGCCTTGCAAAAGAACATAAACCAAAAGTTATTATTGCTGGTGGTTCTGCATATCCGCGCGAGATTGATTTTAAACGTATGCGTGAAATTGCTGATAGTGTTGGTGCCTATTTACTGGTTGATATGGCTCACTTTGCCGGCCTTGTTGCGGGTGGGGAGCATGCAAGCCCGCTAGAGCATGCTCATGTTGTAACAACAACCAATCATAAAACTTTGCGTGGCCCTCGAGGTGGCATGATCCTGACTAATGATGCTGATCTGGGCAAGAAATTTAACTCCGCTGTATTCC
>JAUILB010000259.1 GCA_030432815.1 Alphaproteobacteria bacterium
TTGCTTATGATGCGCGGATTTTGAATATAAATGCAACATCTGACGCCAATTGCCCCGATGCAGACAATTGCGATTTTTTCCATTCTGATATTGCCAATGCCTATGATTATGCACGTCTTAATGGGGTCGACGTCATTAACGAAAGCCTTGGTTCCAACACCCCATCCTCTGCGGCACTCAGAGCCGCAGTACAACGTGCCGTGGACGCTGATATTGTTATCGTCGTTCCAGCGGGCAATATAGCTGATGATGATCCTGCCGGCACCGGTGATGCCGCGCAGTTATCTGCAGACGTGGCCTACGAACCCTGGGCCAATGGGCAAATCATAATTGCCGGTTCCGTGGATTCAAATAATCAGATTTCAGATTTCAGTTACCGTGCGGGTGCAGCGGCGCAGGATGTGTTTTTAGTTGCTCCTGGCAGAAACATTACAGCACCGGACTATGATCCTGCCGGAGGTTCAGGATATGTTGGGGTAACCGGAACGTCCGCTTCGACTGCACAAATTTCAGGTGCCGTTGCGCTTTTGATACAAGCGTTTCCCAGTCTTACTGCCGCGCAGGTAACTGATCTTCTGTTTACAACGGCAACTGACCTTGGTGCGTCGGGAACGGATATTATTTATGGCCGCGGGCTTTTAAATCTGGAAGAAGCATTTTCAGCACAGGGTCAGCTTGTAATTGCGGGTGATGGGTTTGGCGCAGGGCTGGATATCGGTACTGAAGAAAATATCACTTCGCAAACTTTTGTTTATTCAGGCGGAGCATTTGGCGCAGATATGTCCTTTGCAGGTGCAGTTAATAATATCATGGTGCTGGATCGTTATGAACGTTCCTATCACGTTGATTTTTCAAAAACCGTTCGCGCGGCTCAACCTGGTATGAGCATTATTGACTTTATGAAAGGTGGAACCAGTAATCGATATCAGTCTATTACATTAGCTGATGGCACGGATATGCGGCTTGGTTGGCGGCAGGATAATCAGTTTTCTGAAATAGATAGAAAATATTTTTCTAACCATTTGGGCCGTGATAAACGCGCAAGTGGGTTAAGGATGGCATTGTCGTATACTTTGAATGATGACCAATATGCCATCATCTCATCAGGGATGTCATTGGCCGAAATGATGGAAGATTATCGTCCTGACGATTATATGGCCCCTAATAAACACGGATACAGCTCACTTTTAAATTCTGCGAAAACAAATGCCGTCGGTTATAAAAGCAAGCTTTCAAAAAAATGGTCTTACCAAAATGCATATGCCAGCAGCAAGCTGAATTTTGGTGATGAACTGTCTACTGGCCCTATAGATGTAAATCACAATCTAATCCTTAACCGGTTTAGTCACAAGACATCTGATAATTTGAATGTTGCTTTTGACATTGGTTTTTTAAATGAAGATGGCAGTGTTCTGGGTGCAATATCAAGGGGCGCACTTGAAATTGGTACGGCTGCCACAACTGCCTTTGGAGGAGCAAAAGTCGATTACCAAATTAATGCGGATATGATGTTATTTGCAAGCGCATCATATGGACTGACAAATGTCTCTGGATCCGGCCGAAGCATCCTGGGTAATGTTTCAAAACTTAAATCTTACAGCTATCTGGTGGGTGTCAAAGGGCAAAAAATGATCTTCAATAATGATCAGTTATCATTCACAATCAGTCAGCCACTTCGTCTTTCTAGTGGTTATGCAACGGTCAGCAATGTAACAGACCGAAATTATGAAACCGGTGATTTTACGACATCATATGAACGGATTTCGTTAAATCCAACGGGAACAGAGCGTGATTTTGAACTCGCTTATTCTATTAATGGTTTTTACGGTACCAATTTGAAATTAAATATCCTGCACCAATTAAATCCGGGGCACATAAGGTCAATTAAAAGCGCAACTAGCATACTTTTAAGATTTGGCTCTGATTTTTAAATATTATTCAAGGCGGATTAAATGGCAGAAATTATATCTTTAAGCAAGGCGCGAAAGAAAAAGAAGCGCCAGGACAAAGACAAGAAAGCAACCGAGAACCGCGTAAAATTCGGGCAGCGCAAAGCAGATAAAAAACTTGAAGACGCGCGTAAAGACAGACGCAATAAAGATCTTGATGATCATAAGATCGATGATTAGCGGGCACTTCTAATCCCCGGTATAAAAATCCGGTAAATGCATTTTCACCACTTCACTATCCTCAGCCCAGGCATGGCAGGTATTAATGACCATTGGCTTTTGATGTTTATTTGCTTCAGCCTGTTGTTGGGCGGTTTTCCTCATATTCCCCATAAGTGTTTGAAACGAAACAGTCGCCAGCGGCGATAACAGCTCGGTAATATGCGTGCAGCCTTTTATTCCCTTTACTTTTTCCGCAATCGCACGCCGCCATCCGCGGCCAATACGAATACCCACCAATTGGCGATAGGCATCCGTGATGGCAGGGCACATTTCAAATGGGCTATTATCTGTAACCGCTTCAACATCCTTAACCAGAAAACTGTCATCCACGGTAAGGCGAACCCACATTTCATGGATTGGCTCACCCGCCTTAATGCCATTACGCCAGCGATTTTCAATATCATAGCTTTTGATATCCGTCATATGGGCTTCTATATCCCAAAGACCATCTTCTCTGTGGTATCCCTTTAATTCTATACCGCGCGTATGAATATGCTTTCTCTTAGCTGGCTTCGATAATGGCATTGTCTGTTTCCTGTTCGTTTATTCCGAACTTTTTATATCGCAAGCCACTCATTTAGTCATGGTAATTACTTAAAAACTACGCTATTTCATGCAAAACAAGGATAGATGATGACAAAAAAGGCAGTGGTACTTTTAAGCGGCGGACTTGATAGTTCAACATGTGTCGCGATTGCCCAGAAAAAAGGTTTTGATGTTTATGGCCTTTCCTTTTCTTATGGGCAGCGCCATACCATTGAACTTGAAGCATCCAAACGGATCGCAAACGCCATGGGCATTACCCGCCATGAAATAATTGACATTGATCTGCGTGCTTTTGGCGGATCTGCGCTTACAGATGATATTGATGTTCCAAAGGGCCGCGATGAAGAAGCAATGGACGCTGAAATTCCCGTCACATATGTCCCTGCCCGCAACACAATTTTTCTTTCATTTGCGCTTGCCTTTGCCGAAACAATTGGCGCAGACGACATATTTATCGGCGTAAATGCCCTTGATTACAGCGGTTATCCTGATTGTCGACCTGATTATATTGCCGCTTTTCAAAAAATGGCGCGCCTTGCAACCAAAGCCGGTATCGAAAATGATATAGGCGTAAGGATTAATACACCGCTTATCGATATGACCAAGGCAGAAATAATCAAAACCGGCGTGGAACTTGGTGTGGATTATGCACTGACGACAAGCTGTTATGATCCTGATCAAGCCGGTATCTCGTGCGGCCAGTGTGATGCCTGCATATTACGTTTAAAGGGTTTCAAAGAAGCAGGAATAATAGACCCGATCGAGTATCAGAATGACATATTCCGTTAAAGAACTGTTTTATACCCTGCAAGGCGAAGGAGCCCATAGCGGAAGACCCGCCGTTTTCTGCCGTTTTTCCGGCTGTAACTTATGGACCGGGCTGGAACGTGACAGGAAAAACGCAAAATGCAATTTCTGCGATACTGATTTTGTTGGAACTGACGGTGAAAATGGCGGCAAATTTAAAAGCGCTGATGAACTTGCCGAAAAAGCCTCAACCCTCTGGCCAGGCGGGGGAAAACCTTATATTGTCTGCACCGGGGGTGAGCCTCTTTTACAGCTTGATGTGCCGCTCATTAAAGCCTTTCAAAAACAAGGATTTGAGGTTGCCGTGGAAACTAATGGTACAATCCAGGCACCAAAAGAACTTGATTGGGTCTGCGTCAGCCCCAAAATTATGGATGAACTGGTACAAACAACCGGAAATGAACTAAAACTGGTCTATCCTCAGGACCATATCACCCCGGATATGGTTGAACATCTTCAATTTGACCATTATTATCTACAGCCGAAGGATGAAACCGGAGCCGATCATACAGACAGCGTGATTGAATATTGCAGAGACCATCCAAAATGGCAATTAAGTCTTCAAATACATAAAATTATTGGAATTTCTTAAAGTAAAACATTAAAATGAATAACGCCATCAACATCACAGAAGATCAGATTGAAACCTTTCAACGCGACGGTGTTTTGTTAATCAAGGGGTTATTTAAGGATTGGACCGACAAGATTATTGCCGGTATTGATCATAATATGCGTGAACCCGGCCCCTACGCCGCTGAATACGTGAAAGAAGGGGAAAACGGGCGTTTTTTTGATGATTATTGTAACTGGGATCGCATCCCGGAATTCGAAGATGTAAT
>JAUILB010000260.1 GCA_030432815.1 Alphaproteobacteria bacterium
ATCAGCCATAGTTGATAATATCCCGGTTATGGTTGCCGTTCTGCAAATGAACCTGACTATGGATACAATGCAATGGCTTCTTGTCACCCTTACTGCCGGTGTGGGTGGAAGTATGCTTTCCATCGGCTCCGCGGCAGGTATTGCGCTAATGGGTCAATCCCAGGGAAAATATACTTTCTTCGGTCACCTTAAATGGACGCCTGTTATCGCGCTTGGATATGCCGCAAGCATATGGGTTCATATGTTAATTAACGGCCGTTTCGAAGGCGTCATGCCATAAACTTAAACATAACGGGCGCACATTGTGCGCCCGTTACTCTTATTCAGAAACTGCATTTGCAACAGTAACAGCCGTTAAAAATACATGCTGCGCTGTGCGTTGCATAACACCAATGTCTGCCCACTCATCCGCAAACCCACGCTGGCCTCCGCGTGAACCACCCAACCCAATTGACAAGGTTCCTCCGGCAATTGATACATTCAAATTCGCCGACCCCGCATTTGACATTGTCGGTTCATAGCCAAGAAATCTTGATGCTGCCTGCGCGGTCTTAACCAAATTACTGTCTAGTGCGCCTTCAATTTGGCCAGGCGGCGTGTTTGAAATGGCTTCCATTTCAAATGTAATACCAAGCTCTTCAGTCACGTCTTCAAGAATATCCCTTACTTTTTGTTCCATCGTTTCAATATGCTTTAAATCCAGTGATCTGACATCAAGCGAAAACCACCCAGTTTCCGGCTTATGGTTAAAAACACTTCCGCTATTCAACACAGCAACATTCAATCTGGTACGCCTGTCTTCGTAAATTTGTGGTTCAGGGATCTGCAATATACGGTCAACAGCCCTGCCAATGGCCTGGTTAATATTGGGAAGTCCACCCCTTAGTGTATGCCCGGCTGGACCAAAAGCATGTATTTTCCACCAATGAATACCAAGTGCACCGTAGCTGATACTACGCCCGTCACCAAGTACATCGATAAATGCAATCGCCCTGTCTTTATATTCTTCATATAAATGCTTCATTCCCCGAAGGCCGGTTTCTTCTTCTGCTACACCTGCAAATACAATATCATGTTCAGGAATATATCCGTTATCGATAAGCGTTTTTGCCGCTGTTAATAGAGCCACAGTTGTAAGCGATGTATTGGTACCGGGGCCGACAACACGGTCATTTTCAATATAAGGAAGTCGTCCAGCCGCTTTTTGATGTTCAGCGACCGTGGTCAAATCATCAAGCGTGGAGACAAATACTACTGCTTTACCAGACCGACCCTTAATTGTGCCAATTACATTAGGTGCTTCATTTACATGTACATCAACAAGACCAATTTTTTGCATTTCTGCTGCTACGGCTTCAGCACGGTCATGTTCTGCACCGGACGGTGATACAATACCGCCTATTCTTATGAGCAGATTGGCGGCTTCCATTCTGTTTTCTTCAATTTCCGCTAGCGCCTTATGCGCTTTTTCTTCAGTGAGTATTGCCTGTATGTTTCTTTCCTGTGCCATTGTTGTGAATGCCTTCAATGTCACTATAAGAAACAGTAGAATTTTAAAAATATTTTGCACGTGATGTTCCCTTACTTTCATTTTTCAATCACGAGAAAACCACAGATCAGATAATAGTTCAAGTCGTGTTGACAATACCCTTGTTGGTTCATAAAGTCAGTTTCTTAGGAGTTGACGAAATGCTTGAACTTAGGCCCAACTGCGAGCTTTGTGATAAAGACCTGCCCCCTGAAGCTGAAGATGCCTGCATCTGTACATATGAATGTACCTTCTGCCGTTCCTGCGTTGATAGCATACTTGAAAATGTTTGCCCAAATTGCGGAGGTGGGTTTTCGACAAGGCCCATCAGGCCGTCAACAGCCCAAAGGGACGGTGTATCGCTTTATCATCAACCAGCATCCGAAAAACGCGTATATACAAAATACACAGAAGATGAAATTAAAGATTTTGCAAATTCAGCAAAACACATATTACCAAAAAACAGATAACGGACTACAAAACTTTATATGCCCCTAAATGAAATAAAAATAATATCAGTTTCCGGTGCCAGTGGTTCGGGAAAATCAACGCTTACAAATTACCTGAATAATAAAATTCCCGGTTCATTGCTTTTAAGTATTGATCGGTATTACTTAAGCAAAGCCGAACAGATCAAAAAAAATGGTTATTTCAATTTCGATGATCCTGCTTCTATTGAAACAGAACTATTAATAAAACATCTCGGAATTCTGAAAGCGACTGGTGAAGCAATTGTTCCAATATATGATTTCACCATTAGTGAAAGGGTGGGTGAAGAAAAGGTTTCGGTAAAAACAACTATCATTATTGATGGTATATTTGCTGCTGCTCTTGTCGGTAAGATAAGTGATTTTAATATATTCGTCGATGCAGACCTCGACTACGCATTGCAAAGACGTATTATGCGCGATGTTGCTGAACGCGGCAGAACACGGGAAAGTGTACTTGAACAATTCGAAAGTCAGGTTAGACCAGCATATTACAAATTTGTCGAACCGCTGAGAAACAAGGCCGATTACGTATTTAAAAATGATAGTGACATTGAAGCATTTTTAAGTGATGCAGATAACAAATTGAAGTTTATCTACTAACCAACATCTTCACTGATTGGTCTGTGTTGATGTTTGGATCTGAAATGAATATAGATGATCACCATGATAATATATGCAACAATCATAAACCTTCCGATGTTGTCTATATCCGAAAATGCCAAATTGGCCTGAACAAGTAATATTATTATTCCGATTACACTTATCGTTTTTAATGTTTTTTCTGACATTTTGATTTTTGCATTGGCAAAAACGTCAGGCAATTTTTTGGCCAGATAAAATGCCGCCAACAAAGGCACCATATCATAAATAAACACAAGTCCACTGCCCAGCATAATAATATAAGGCATGTCTTTACCGGCAATAATTGGCGCTGATCCTACCATCAATAAAATCGTCAGCAATATATGCGGTGTATTAAACCGTTTGTTTACCTTAGCAAGCCCTTTTGGAAGCCATCCATCCTCGCAGGCGATGATTACAGACTTTGTCGCCCAGGAAAATGTTGAATTTATGCTGGTCGCAAAAGCAAATAGAGCCGCACCAACAATAAAGGTCGTATATAGCGACGGGGGTAATATCTCCCTTGCAACCTCGGCCAATGTTTTGCCGGCTGTTTGCTCAATGGGCAAAATACCAACAGCAACAATGGACACCGTGGCAATGAAGAAAGCAGCAAGAAGTGTACTGTAAACAATTGCACGGGGAAGATCATGATGCGGATTTTTCATTTCACCGCCAAGTTCCGATACATAATAAGCACCCCCCGTAGCAAAGGACATAAGCACACATGCCATACCAAAACCATACCAACCATCAGGAAACAGTTTTTCCTGGCTGGTAAAATTACTGTAATCCACTTCCAGAATGCCAAAGAATATGAGTGATGACAGGCCGCAAAGCAGAAAGACGATCATAATTTTTTGAAGGGTCGCTGCCTGGCGGATACCTAAAAGATTAACGATGTAAAAAGTAATCAAAATTCCAAGGGCAACATATTTGGCATTCAAACCGGGTAAGAGTGCAATCGTATATTCAGCAAACCCAAGTGCAAATAAGGCAATAAGTATATGGGTCACAAGCAAAAGTGAAAGAAAGAAAAAACCAACCTTTGGACCAAGAACACGCTTACAGTAAACATAAAGCCCACCAGTTGCCGGCATGGCTGAGCCCATAAAAACAACAGGTAATTGTTTTATAATGGAAAAAATCGCCGAAAGTACGATGGCAAATGGAACAGCATAGGCGGTAAAACCTATGCCGATCCCGATAAGAACCAAAACACCGGAGCCAATTACCTGACCAAGCGCGATCGCAAATACATCCCAAAAACCCAGCGTTTTTTTAAGTGTTGTCAACGGCTTTCCCTAAATTTTTGCCAGTGCGGCATCAAAATCTTCTATCAAATCGTCTACATCCTCTAGACCGGCAGACACACGGATCATGCCATCACGAATACCCATTTCAAGCCGTTCTTCTTTTGGAATATCAAGAAACGCCATTAATGCTGGAATTTGCGTAGTTGTCCTTGTTCCGCCAAGGCTTGCTGAAAAACAGCTTAATTCCAGATTATCCAGAACTTTGAGTGCCGTATCGCCATCCTTAACTTCAAATGTTAGCATTGCACCAAATTTTGGCATTTGATTTTTTGCAATTTCATGTTGTGGATGGCTTTCAAGGCCTGGATACCAAACACCCTGTACCGCATCATGGTCGGAAAAATAGTTTGCAAGCACGGCCGCATTTTTACATTGTCGCTCCAAACGCACA
>JAUILB010000005.1 GCA_030432815.1 Alphaproteobacteria bacterium
AGAACTGATACAGAAATCGGTAAAAAAGATAACAGGTCGAGATGTAGAACTTAGCACTTCAGGTGGTACATCAGATGCAAGATTTATAAAAAATTACTGTCCCGTTGCCGAATTTGGTCTTATTAATAAAACAATTCACAAGGTGAATGAGTGTGTGGCGATAGATGATCTTTTATTACTAAGGGACATTTATAGCCAGATGCTGAAAGAATATTTCAAGGTCTAAGAATAACCATGTCCGATGAAAAACAAATATCACCGCTGAATTATATCTTATATTCCTTAACGGCGGCCTGGAAACTGGTACAGATCAATCCACGTGCAATGGAGTATTTTGATCTTTCGTCAGATGGTTTCTGGAAAAGCTTCTGGGCGGTCGCGCTGATCATTCCGGTTTTTGTTTTAAATCTGGTATATGTTTCTGATACGGAAACCCCACAACCAATTGTATCCAGTCTGATTTATCTGGTGACGGCACTGCCTGTTACTGCGGTTGTAATGTATTATTTTACGCGTTTTTTAAACATCTCTGATCATTATTCTTCGATGATTATTGCGTATAATTGGCTGAGTGCCCTTACTTTTAATATTGTTGTTATCGTTACATTACTGGTTATTACAATATTTCCTGCGTCGGAAATGGCCGGTATCGTCATTATGATAATACGGTTTTATTTTGGTGGTTATGTGGCGTGGTTCATGTATACCAAGTCGCTACGTATCAGCGGTTGGTTGGCTATTGGCGTACTGATATTTGAGGTTATTTTTAACTATACATATCAAATAATGCTGATGCGATATATTGATGCTGATGCTTTTAGGGCCTTTTTGGAACAATTCAATAATCCACCCGCATAAAATATAACCCGTCTGGCGGTGCGTTAAACCCGAGGGCATTGCGGTCGGCGGCATCGAGCGCATTTTTTAAATCCGCTTTAGTCCATTTATCACATCCGACATAATAAAGGCATCCTACCATTGAGCGCACCTGATGATGAAGGTAGGAAATAGCCGACGTATCCACATAAATATTTTCGCCGTCTCTTAAAACGGATAGTTTCTCAAGCGTTTTAACAGGTGAATTGGATTGGCACTGCACACTGCGAAATGTGGTAAAATCATGCTTGCCTATAAGAACCTGCGCGGCGTCATGCATGGCATCAACATCCAGTTCTTCCTTGATCTGCCATGCCTTTCCCTTTTGAAGGCTCAGTTTCGCGCGCCTGTTGATTATATGGTAACGATAATAACGTTTCTTTGCCGAAAAGCGGGCATGAAATTCATCACTCACTTTTTCGGCGGCCAAAATTGAAATTGGAACGGCTTTCAAGTGGTAATTAAGCGCATCCATGACCTTGTATGCTTCAACGTCACGGGGAATGTCCACATGGGCGACCATTCCTTTTGCATGGACGCCGGCATCGGTACGTCCGGCTGCATGGAAGCGACATGACGTCTGGCAGAAATTATAGGCGGCTTTTTCAAGCTCTTCCTGAATGCTAGGGGCGTTATCCTGATATTGCCACCCGCGGTAATTGGTGCCGTCATATTCGATGGTTAGTTTAAAACGATTAAGTATGCTCATGTAAAAACAGACCCGTTTTTAATATCAAATCCGCGCATAAGGTCATCGATATTCATCGGGCCTTTTCCGGCACGCTGCGCATTTATCACAGATAAGGACTTATCACCACAGGCGATAATGAGCGGATCACCGATTTTGGTGCCCGCTGCCCCTGTCCTGTCATCCATTTTTACCGCGAGAACTTTTAACCGCTCATCATTTATCAGTGTCCATGCCCCGGGAAAGGGCGAGAGGCCGTGAATATGGTTTTTTACTTTTTCTGCTTTTTCGTCCCAGTTAATGTGGGCTTCCGCTTTATCAATTTTGTTGGCATATGTAACGCCTTCGTCTGATTGGGGTGTGGGAGTCAAGGCGGTAAGGTTATCCAGTGCTTCGACGATTGCTTTTGCGCCCAATATACTTAATTTATTATGCAGCGATCCGGTGGTGTCAGCTGCTTCAATGGGAATACGTTTTTCAAGAAGAACTGGCCCCGTATCAAGTCCTGCCTCCATTTGCATGATGCCAATACCCGTTTCTTTGTCGCCAGCCATTATGGCACGGTGAATGGGGGCCGCCCCCCGCCAGCGCGGTAGCAGGGATGCATGAATATTCAGACATCCGTGTTTTGGCGCATCAAGTATCGTTTTTGGTAAAAGAAGACCATATGCAACCACAACGGCAACATCTGCTTCAAGGGCGGAAAAATCATCAATATCTTTTTGATCTTTAAAATTGATTGGGTGACGGACTTCAAGCCCACTTTCCATCGCAAATTGGTGGACTGGTGATGGACGATCTTTTTTGCCGCGACCAGCCGGTCTGGGCGGCTGACTATAAACGGCGATAACTTCGTGACCTGCACTTAAGAGTGCTCTTAGCGCCGAAACGGAAAAATCAGGTGTTCCCATGAAAATGACGCGCATGACCCGTCCTTACGCTTCTTTTTCTTTAACGAGCTTCTTGACCTTGCGCACATATATGCTTCTTTTGATTTTGGAAAGATAATCAATAAATACAATGCCGTTAAGATGGTCCATTTCGTGCTGCACGCAAGTGGCAAGCAGGCCTTCCGCGTGGATATGCTGTTCATTACCATCATAATCCAGAAATTTGATTTTGCATTCAGCCGGACGTTCAATATCCGCATATTGTTCGGGGATCGACAGGCATCCTTCGTTATAGGTATTCATTTCTTCGGATGTCCATGTGATTTCAGGGTTGATAAAATACATGGGGTTCGGGTCTTCACCTTCCGGTGCGATGTCGATCACCAATATGCGCAAAAGCTTGCCGACCTGAACCGCTGCAAGCCCGATACCCGGGGCGGCATACATGGTTTCAAGCATGTCATCCATAAAAGACCGCAGCTTGTCATCCACCTTGTCGACAGGCTTGGAAATCTTTTTAAGAAGCGGGTCGGGTACTGTTACAATTGGTAAAACGGCCATAATTTTTTTATCTTATCCTTTTAATCTTTTAAATGGTAGGTAATATGTGTTGGATGCAAGGTCAAGAAGATAAGGAGTGAATATCACGTGGAACTTGATCAGACTATGATGATACTGATTGGCATGGGGGCGATAGGATTCTTATTATTATCGCTGATTATTCTTATGGCGGTACGCACGAAAGCGGATAAATCTGACCGTTCGGCGGTGGCGGGCGAATATCAGGAACAGCTTTTTAAAATTATGCAGGCAAATGCATCACTGGAAGGGCGTATTCAGCAGATGACCGAACTGAATGCCCGCGCACAGGAAGAAATCAAACGCACTATGAATGAACGCCTTGATGCGGTTGGCAAGCGCGTTGGTGACAGTCTTGAACAAACCCGTGAAAAAACCGGGCAGTCTTTGACTGCATTGCAGGAACGACTGGCTGTTATTGATCAGGCGCAGAAAAATATAACCGACCTTTCCGGACAAATGGTTGGGCTTCAGGATATTTTATCCAATAAACAGGCGCGCGGCGCATTCGGTGAAATTCAGCTTAATGATCTTGTATCCGGTATTTTGCCGCCGAACGCCTATGAATTTCAGGCATCCCTTGAAAATGGACGCCGGGCTGACTGCCTGATTAAGCTTCCCAACCCGCCAGGTTCGATTGTTGTTGATGCCAAATTTCCACTGGAAAGTTATCATCGGCTTCATAATGCGGAAAATGAAGCAGATTTTAAAAAAGCCCAAAGCCTGTTTAAGGCGGATATTCAAAAACATATTAAAGATATTGCTGAGCGCTATATCATTCACGGCGTTACTGCTGAATCCGCGCTCATGTTTCTACCCAGTGAGGCCGTTTATGCAGAACTTCATGCAAATTATTCAGATGTGGTTGAAAAATCTTACCGTGCAAAAGTCTGGATCGTAAGTCCGACCACCCTGATGGCAACATTGAATACGGTTCGAGCCGTACTTAAAGACGCGCGCATGCGTGAACAAGCCGGGATTATTCAGAAACATGTAACGACGTTAATCGATGATGTGGAGCGCCTTGGTGACAGGGTGGAAAATTTAAGAAAACACTTCGGGCAGGCTGAAAAAGATATTGACCAGATCAGCACTTCATCACGGAAAATTTCCTCTAAAATAGATACGATTGAAAAAATCCAGATGGAGGAAGAAGACTCCGTGGAAGAAGCAATTGAACCCAAAGGAACACCACAGATCAAGCTTCTTGTAGATTAACATCTTCTGCCATCATTTTGACAAGCTGTCTGTTTAACTTGACTTACATGATGTCTTTTGATTCTTTAGACGTTATGAAAAGTAAAATTCTCATAGCGGTGGTTATTGCTGCGGTTGCGGGGTGCGCAACTACGCCACCAAAAAATGTTGCCAACAGCTGCGACATGCTCGATGAAAAAGGTGGCTGGTACAAGGCAACAAAGCGCGTGCGTGAAAAATACGGCACGCCAATTCATGTACAGCTTGCGATCATAAGGCAGGAAAGTGGCTTTAAGCATGATGCAAAGCCGGGCCGGAATTATTTGCTATGGGTTATCCCCTGGGGGCGTAAATCATCCGCATACGGTTATGCGCAGGTCAAGGATGCAACCTGGGACTGGTACCGTGAAAAAACAGGCAATCACGGAGCTGATCGTGATCGGTTTGAAGATGCAGCGGATTTTGTTGGCTGGTACAGCAACATCAGCCAGCGTACCTTGGGGATTTCTAAATGGGATGCCTATAACCAGTATCTTGCTTATCATGAAGGGCATGGCGGCTTTCAGAGAAAAACATATCTCAAGAAAAAATGGCTGATTGATGTAGCAAAAAAAGTGGATCGATATGCCGCGCAATATGCGGCACAGCTACAAAGCTGCGAAGAAGATCTGGATAGCGGATGGTCGCTCTGGCCGTTCTAAAATTAAACTTTATTAGAATTACGGCATAATTTGGCCTTAATTTTACGTTTTACTACTTAACAGTCATAAAACAACAGAAAAGCCCATTTATGTTGATATACGCCCCGGTTGCAAGTTTGCTGCGCCGGGGCGTTTTTATTTGGTTCAATACCCTTCCGGCCAGGGGAATAAATCTGCTGGACGTGGCACATCAAGATCAATCTGTGTGCCCCGTGCCATAACGAATGTCGGGTTCATCAGCGTGCCGATATCTTCAAGCGGGTTAGCCGCAGCTGCGATGATATCGGCTTCCTTGCCGGCTTCGATCGTTCCGGTGACGTTTGTCAGGTCCATAAGATCAGCCGCATTGATGGTGGCGGCAATCAATATGGCCTGTTCAGGCATACCGGCTTCTTTCATCAGTACCAGTTCATAAGCATTGGTGCCGTGGTCATTAACGCCCGCATCGGTCCCAAAGGCAATTTTAACACCCTTGTCATAGGCAAGCTTAAGCGCATTTTTCATCACGGGGCCGACCTCCAGTGCTTTTTGCCGTACTGCGGGAATGAAAAAATCGGGCCGTTCCATTGCGATCCGTTCAACGGTATATCCCGCGATAAGCGTTGGCACCAGATAGGCCCCTGTTTCAACGAACAGATCCGCCGTTCCTTCATCAAGATATGATCCGTGTTCGATGCTATCCACACCGGCACGCAGGGCTGCTTCAAGCCCGACACGACCATGAGCATGGGCGGCAACTTTACGGCCCATGGCATGGGCGGCTTGAACAAGGGCTACCTGCTCTTCATCAGTAAATTGCTGCCCTGTCCCGGTTGCGGTTCGACTTAGCACCCCACCGGTGGCGACATATTTAATATGATCAGCACCAAATTTAATTTGTGTTCTGACTGCTTTACGGCATTCTGCGATGCCATCGCAAATTCCGGAGTGAGGATGAGGGAATATGTCATCGCGAAACCCGTTGCCACTATCACCGTGTCCGCCTGTTGGTGAAATGGTTTGTCCTGCCGCTTTAATCCTTGGTCCTATAGTAAGATCGTTATTAACGGCATCGCGATACGCAAAAATTGCGTTACGGTCAGCGCCAACATTCCGGATTGTTGTAAAACCGGCGCGTAGGGTGCGCATGCCAAATTCAACACCCATTAGTGTCGTATATTGCGACGAGCGGGTGACCCGCTTTTCGCGGCTGTTTGCTTCCTGCTGACCCAGGATATGTGTATGGGCATCAATAAGACCGGGCATCACAAACTGATCCCGCAGATCAATAATTTCTGTATCTGTGGCGCCATCGATGTCAGATGCTGTTATATAGCCATCCCTTAAGCCAACGATGTTTTTATTTTTTATGATAATACTTTGTTCTGTTTTGACTTCTTCCCGCGCATCGGCAAGAAGTGTTCCCGCATGAATAATTTTCCATTTATCGGCAGCATGCGCGGAAAGCGTAAATCCTGCAACTATGATGCCAGCAAAAAGCGATTTTTTAATCATTGATGTCTCCCAATTCGATTCATTTACCCGGAGGTTAGCTTATATTTTCACGGATTGCCATAGCCTCCGCCGCCGGGCGTCTTAATGATGAAAATATCGCCTTTTTTGACGTCTGTCTCCGCGCAGCCGCCAAAAATTTCAATTTCACCACCCGCGCGCTGGATCCAGTTCTCACCGCGCGCCGCGTCGCCCCCGCCGTTTAGTCCCATTGGCGCAATATTTCTGTTATTTGAAAGAATAGCGGCTTTCATAT
Source organism: Alphaproteobacteria bacterium (assembly GCA_030432815.1). Taxonomy (GTDB): domain Bacteria; phylum Pseudomonadota; class Alphaproteobacteria; order Sphingomonadales; family Emcibacteraceae; genus Pseudemcibacter. The sequence continues at coordinate 6,679 of JAUILB010000005.1, forward strand.
CCTGTAAAAATTCGATGCGTCTTTCTATTCCGTCACCGCCTTTGAATTTTCCTGTTCCACCACTATTTTCTCTTATTTTAAATTGTTTAAGGATAACGGGGTATCGCCATTCCAGTATTTCTGGGTCTGTTAATCGGCTGTTTGTCATGTGGGTCTGTATGGCGCTGGCGCCATTATTCTTGTCTGTCGCACCCATGCCGCCTGCGATGGTTTCATAATACTGGAATTCGTCATTTCCAAAGGTGAAGTTATTCATTGTGCCCTGTGATGCCGCCATCGCGCCAAGCGCAAGAAACAATGCATTGACAATGGCTTGTGATGTTTCCACATTTCCGGCGACGACAGCCCTTGGGTATGACGGGTTTAAAAAACATTTTTCCGGTACGATAATATTTACCGGTTTTAAACAACCCTGATTAAGTGGGATATCATCATCCACAAGACATCTGAATACATAAAGAACGGCTGCATGGCAAATGGCAAGGGGTGCATTAAAATTATTATCAAGTTCTGGACTTGTGCCGTTAAAATCAATTGTTGCGGACCGGGTGTTCTGATCAATTGTGATAGAACCACGGATATGAGCCCCATTATCAAGGGGATAGTCAAATTCGGCGTCGCTTAATTTGTGAATGACACGACGAACGGATTCTTCCGCATTATCCTGAACATGTTTCATATAGGCGGATACGGTCTCAACACCATAATGTTTTATGATACGGTCAAGCTCGCGAAGCCCTTTATTATTGGCCGCAATCTGTCCTTTCAGATCGGCAATGTTTTGTTCTGGATTGCGCGCCGGATAGTCGCCTGCAGTCAGTATGCTTTTTAGCTCAAATTCGTTAAATTTATCATCTACGGCAAGGAGGAAGTCATCAAATAAAATTCCTTCGTCGGCAATATTTTTTGACATGGGCGGCATTGAACCAGGTGTAATGCCGCCGATATCGGCATGATGTCCGCGGGTTGCAACATAAAATGATGGTTCTGTGTTATCTTTATCGAACCAGGGCGAAATTACGGTAATATCAGGCAAATGGGTGCCACCATTATAAGGGTCGTTCAACATATAAACGTCGCCTTTTTTCATGGTGCCTATTCGGTTATTTATAACCGTCTGTATGCTTTTGCCCATTGAACCCAGATGCACGGGCATGTGCGGAGCGTTAGCAACCAGATTGCCGTTCTTGTCAAACAGTGCACATGAAAAATCCAAACGTTCCTTCATGTTGACTGAATGGGCAACATTTTCAAGGACGGCGCCCATTTGTTCCGCGATGGACATAAACAGGTTATTGAATATTTCAAGTTGTACGGGATCTACATCTGTTCCGATGGCGTGGTTTTGATTCAACTTATCAATCCGTTCAAGGATCAGATTGTGTTTATCATCCGTCGTAGCGGCCCATCCTTTTTCAAGATAATTGGTTCCATGCTCTTCACGGATGATAGCGGGACCTGTCAAACGCTTAATTTGTGTGCCTAATTCATCGCGGTGAATTACTGATGCAGATTGCCAGACTCCGCTGCGAAAGATTTTTGTCCGCGAAATAGCATTATTTACGGTTATGCCGGATGGTTTAAAGTTGACCGGCTCACTACCGCCATATGCTTCTACATGTATTCTTTCGACAATTAATGGTTTATCTGGAGATATGAAACCAAATTGTTGTTTATGCAGCTTTTCAAATTCTGATTTCATCGTGTCAATATCATCAATTGACACCTCCGATGTACTGTCACTGCCAAGATACTTTATATGAAGACGGGTTTTTATCCGTATGTTTGTTACATTCTGCGCTTTTAGTTTTTCTTCTACTTCTTTTGTCAGTGAAACAGCAGTTTTTGTGAATATATCGCTATGCTCATTTCTTAATGCTTTTTCAACTGTTTGCTCTTTTATTGCCCGCAGTTCGGCAAGCCCCATACCAAATGCGCTTAATACACCGGCATAAGGATGGAGGAATATTTTTTTTATACCCAATTTGTCGGCTATTTTGCAGGCATGCTGCCCGCCCGCTCCACCAAAGCTGACGAGGGTATAGTCACGAACGTCGTAGCCTTTCTCAGTGGAAATCTTTTTAATTGCCGCCGCCATATTTTCCACGGCAATTTCCAGAAAACCTTCTGCAATATCTTCGCATTTCATATTGCCGTTTATGCTTGTTGCAAGTTCTGAGAATTTTTTCTTTACGAGATCTTTTTCAAGCGGTTGATCAGCATTATCGCCAAAAGTTTTGGGAAAATAATCCGGACTTATATAACCAAGCAGAACATTACAATCTGTCACTGTTAGAGGACCACCGTTTCTATAACAAGCTGGTCCCGGTGCGGCGCCGGCACTGTCAGGGCCGACCCTGAACCGGCTGCCATCATAATGAAGGATTGACCCCCCACCGGCGGCAACCGTATGAATATTCATCATCGGTGTTCGTACACGAACACCGGCAACAACGGTTTCATATGTTCTTTCATAGGCACCATCATAATGACTTACATCAGTAGATGTACCACCCATATCAAAAGTAATGATTTTATCAAAGCCCGCGTCTTGTGCTGTTTTTACGGCACCGACAATTCCGCCTGCTGGTCCGGATAGTATGGAATCTTTTCCTTTGAATTGTGCGGCATTGGCAAGCCCTCCGTTTGATTGCATAAAATAAAGGGGAGTATCACCAAGTTCTTTTCTGACCTGTTCAACATATTTATGGAGAATTGGGTTAAGGTAAGCATCAGCAACCGTGGTATCGCCACGTCCCACCAATTTCATTACCGGGTTGATTTCATGACTTGCGGATATTTGTTTAAAGCCAATATCTTTTGCTATCCGGGCGATCGCGGCCTCAGTTTCAGGAAAACGATAACTATGCATTGATACAATGGCCACCGATGTTATGCCCGCATGAAATGCTTTTGCCATTTCATCTTTTGCCAAAGACATATCAAGCGGGATTAAAATGTCGCCATTGGGCCCTGTTCGTTCGTCAATCTCAATGACCATTTCATAAAGCTGTTCGGGTAAAATAACGTTCCGGTCAAAAAGTCGTGGACGCGCCTGATAGCCGATTTTTAATGCGTCCCTGAAACCCTTGGTAATAACGAGTAATGTTCTGTCACCTTTTCGTTCAAGAAGTGCATTGGTTGCAACCGTTGTTCCCATCTTAACCGAATGGATTAATTGATGATTTATGTGCTGATCAGGTTTTGTGCTTAAAAAATGATGAATGGCTGCAATCGCTGCATCATCATAATGATTTTTATTTTCTGAAAGCAATTTTAAGCTTTTGATTTCCCCCGCTGGATCACATGCAACAACATCTGTAAAAGTGCCACCACGGTCGATCCAGAATTGCCATTTTTTATTTTTGGTTGTTGAATTATGTTGAATTGTCGACATTTATGTGACTTTTTATGAATAAGAATTATTTTATGCCATTGAATATTATTAATTTTTAACATCATATTCTAGTCAAAGGAATTTTTTTATGTCCATTTGGGGTACAATTTTGGGCGGTGCCGTTGGAATGGCACTGGGGGGACCGATTGGAGCACTTCTCGGGGGTGCTGCCGTGCATTTCGCAGGCAAAGCATCACGTGAAGCGATGGATGGTACTGCGCAGCAGGCCATATTTGCCGCCGGGTTTATTGCATTATGTGCCAAAATGGCGAAGGCGGATGGTGTTGTTACCCGTGACGAAATCAATGTGTTTAAAAAGTCTTTTCATGTCCCTCAAAGAGAAGCAAAAAAAGTTGCCTGGTTTTTCGACATGGCAAAAAAGGAAGTCGCCGGCTATGAAGCCTATGCAGACCAACTTTACCGTCAGTTCCATAATCAACCGGCAGTATTGGAACAGGTAATTGATCTGCTGTTTCATATTGCTATGGCGGATGGTGTTATGCACCCTGCTGAAAAGGAATATCTGCAGGAAGTCGCAAGAATATTCAGAATATCAGATGGTGATTTTGCACGAATTTGTGAAAGTCATATGGGGCCTGATCAAAGTGATCCGTATACGGTGTTGGGAATTAATCATAATGCTACAGATAAAGAGGTTAAGTCAGCGTATCGTAAACTGATAAAAGAACATCATCCGGATTTGCTAATGGCACAAGGGGTGCCTAAAGAACTTATTGATGTTGCAAATGATAAGCTCGCGGCCATTAATACAGCATATGACATTATTTCCAAAGCCCGCGGATTAAGCTGAGGCTGACTGTTATGCCTTTCCGATATATATTATTTACACTTTTTGTGTGTTTGATTTGGGGGGTCAATTTTGCAGTAATGAAAATAGGACTTATGCAACTTGATCCTTATTTATTTGGCCTTGTTAGATTTTTCATTGTCCTCGTAATACTGCTGCCATGGCTTCGGGTCATACCCGGTTCAATGTTTGAGCTGTTTATTCTGGGCAATCTGATCGGGGGTTTTCAATTCGCGCTTGTATTTTTGGGAATGGATCTAACCAGTCATGTATCAGCCATGTCGGTAGTTGTGCAAATGAATATTCCGATAAGTTTAATACTGGCTCATTTTTTTCTAAAGGAAAGGATGAGTTACTGGCGAACAAGCGGTGTTGTTGTTTCTTTTATCGGCGTCATCATAATAACTCTGGAACCAGAGATACTAGAAGAAGGTGAAGCAATTCTCGTTATTCTTGTTGCGGTAACATTATACTCAGTTGGGGTTATAGTGATGAGAAAAATAAAAGCAGTTCCTGTTTTTCAAACACAGGCATGGGTAGCTTTTTATAGTGTTCCTGTTTTTATTCTTATGACGCTTATATTTGAAGAAAATCAGATGTCCCAGGTTCTAAACTTGGATATGATTGGTATTTCCATGGTATTGTACACTTCGATATTATCAACCATTGTAGGGTATGGCGGGATGAACTTCCTGCTCAGAAGGTTTCCGGTAACATTGATTTCACCTTTCATGGTTAGTGTTCCTGTTTTTGCAACATTTTCTGCTATATTTTTTTTAGGGGAGACCCTTTCTTCTAAATTTGTATTTGGCTCAGTGGTAACATTATCTGGTTTGGGGATTATTCATTACCGTGACTGGCAGCTTAAGCGAAAGGCGAAGATCGCAGCATTATGAAACATAAACCTTCCCCAAATTTTGATGACCGTAAGCAGGGCAACATAAAATACCTGATTATGCATTATACCGGAATGGCAAGTGGGAAAGAAGCCATTGATCGCTTATGTGATCCTGACGCATCTGTAAGTGCCCATTATGTTGTGGAAGAAAATGGCGATATTTATTCTTTAGTCGATGAAAATAACCGTGCATGGCACGCGGGTGTTTCAAAATGGGAGGATGATCAAGATATCAACGATCTTTCAATCGGTATTGAAATTGTTAACTCCGGTCATCCCTATCCTGGATATGAAAGTGTGTATAGACCATTTCCAGATACACAAATGGATGCTTTGATTGACCTATCTTCTGAAATCATAAATAGGCATCATATCAAACCATGTTACATTCTTGGTCATAGCGATATAGCATGGCGCAGAAAAATTGATCCTGGAGAATTGTTTGATTGGGCGCTACTGGCGAAACATAAATTGGGGTTATGGCCGACCACAATTAATATGGATCAGAATATAGAAATTGATGAGTTTAGGTTCAGGCAACAGCTTGAAAAATTTGGATATGATATTGGGGATTCGGGAGAAGATTTAACCAATCTCATATCAGCGTTTCAACGACATTTTAGACAAGAAAATATCGACGGCGTTATTGATAAGGAAACGCTTCTTATCCTTGATGCACTCGTAAATATGAAAATTAATTTATAGCTGGTTTTAAATCGTTTGCGCCGTGGCGGGCATTTGTTTTGTCAGGAACCAAGCCTTCGGGCAAGGGGTCGATCAATTCACCTGTATTTGGTCCTGCGGGCCCATTTTTAATAACAAGCCCTTTTTCACCACACCCGATCACAACAAGTGAGATCGAAACAAGTATAAGTGCTTTTATTATGGTATATATTTTGATCATGGGATAATTTCTATGATTGAATGTCCGAACTGGCATCAATTTGCCCCAGAACTAGCTAAAATTCCAGCAAAAAGTTACTAAAATTGATATTTTGGTAACTTTCTTGTTTTACAATGTGTGTGTCGTAAAAGCGTGAAATAAGGCTTAAATACTTGGAAAACAATAAAATGACCTCAAAAAAGAAGTCGCAGGTAGAAGTTAGAGAGATCAATAAAAACTCAATTCGTGACGGTCTTGAAATGCTGCGCTCGCATAAACGTCGGACCGTGGTATGGCCGGCTATCCTGATTGTGAATGAATATGAGTTTAAATGTACTCTTTATGATATATCACTTGGAGGTGTACGATTGAAGTTCGATTTACCGCTCGCGACTGGGGCCAAGGTCAAAATTAAAATTAAAAATTTTGATTATACGGATGCTTTGGTTTCCTGGCACGCAGAAGGATTTCTGGGTCTTCGCTTTACTGAGGATACTGATTATATTCGCGCTATGCTTGGTGAATATGGGGAAACACTAAGTTAAGTTTTTCAAGAGATTTCTTGCATTCAATTTAAAGAATAAGCTAATTTGCTGTTGTCAGATGACCGGAAGATCGCTGCTGCCTTTGTGGTAGAAGAGGAAAGTCCGGGCACCACGGAAGAACGGTGCTGGTTAATGGCCAGCGAAGGTGACTTCAGGGAAAGTGCCACAGAAAATATACCGCCATTTATTTGGTAAGGGTGAAATGGTGCGGTAAGAGCGCACCGCCTTTCTGGTGACAGAAAGGGCAGGGTAAACCCCACCGGGTGCAAAATCGAATAGGAACGACTGGCTACGGCCGCTTATCTTTCGGAGTGTCGTTCGGGTAGATTGCATGACTTGGCTGGTAACAGCCAAGCTAGATGAATGATCTTACATCAGGATTTAGATAATAAATCTTGAGGACAGAACCCGGCTTATAGGTCATCTGACGCTTTTAAGTTCAAACCCACATAATTATTTTTCATTCATAATATAAGGTAAATTTTGTAAACCTTTTATTAACCAGAGAGCCTTATTGTCTTCATCAGTGGTAATTTTTAGGGATAATTATGGCCATTAGCGAAGTAAAAAAAATATTAAAATCAATGCGTAAGCATAACAGACGGGTGGTAGTCCTTCCGGCTGAACTTAGCGTTGATGGTCAGAAAATCAAATGCACCGCCTATGATGTTTCGCTAGGTGGAGTACGTTTGAAAGTAGATATGCCTTTGAGTGAAAATTCCCAGGTTATTGTGAAAATCAAAGATAAATTGAGTGAAGTGGCCCGAGTTGTCTGGTCTGCAGAAGGTTTTGTTGGATTAAATTTTGCAGCTAGTCCAACAGCTGTTAAAGCGGGCCTTGGGGGGCTAGCGGCCGATTTAAATTAAAGTATTGCTTAACATAAATATGATAAAGTTAGGCTTTGATAGATCGGAAAATATGGTTTGATTAAATCTATGGTCGATAAAATAGAACGGGAATTTCAAAGAAGACGCAGTAATCGTCAAAATGTTCTGTTAAAATCCAGTGTAAGTGTCGGTAGTTATAATTTCGAAGCTACGGCATATGATCTTTCACTGCGAGGTGCAAAAATTAAGCTTAATTTGCCACTTGAACGGGGGGCAGATTTTCAGATAATTATTAAAAACTATAGACAGATACCGTCAAAAGTTTCCTGGGCTAAAAATGGTTTCATGGGTCTAGAATTTTCTTATCCGCCAGAAAAAGTAAAGAAAATATTTGGCACAATAGGGGACCGTCTGGATTAATAATATCCTGCTTGGGCCCGAGTCATTTTTATTTTCCGATTCTATTCAGATTTTATTCTAAAAATCCTGTTTCTGATCTAATTGCCCATAAAAATCCATAACTGGTCATTTTTATGATCATTATACCTGTAACATCAAACACGGCCTGTGCTTGGGTCATCTTACTGATTTATAAGGATTAATATGACCTTCTTGAATCAGTTAAAGGTTTCTTAACTCCATTTGATATACATTAAATCCCATTGACGGGCATCATATCCCATGATATTCCATTTAGTCGGCAATATGGGATAAAAATCCCTAAATATCAAAATGTTAAATGCTCGCAAAATGTAGAAAGACAGAAATGCCATTATTTATGTCGAAATACACCAATAAGGTGGATCAGAAAGGAAGAGTTTCTGTCCCGGCACAATTTCGCGCCGCGTTGCCAGCTGGCTTTCAACGATCCATCGCGATGTATCAGGCTGTGAACCACAATGCCATAGAATGTTGCGATCTTTTACATATTGAAAAATTTAATGAGGGGCTTTCAGGATTTGATCCATTATCAGATGAGCATGATGAATTCAGCCTTGTGTTTATGTCAGGTATTGTGGAACTCAGTTTTGATGGAAATGGCAGGATCATATTACCACAGGAACTGATGACGTTTGCTGGTATAACCGATTATGCAACATTCGCTGGTAAAGGAAAAACATTCCAGATATGGGAACCTGAAGCTTTTGAAAGAGAACTTGAAAATGCCAGAAGAAAAGTAAAAGAAAAAAGATCTTTACTACGGTTCCGTGACGGAAATGGAGGGAATAATGGGTGATCATAATCCCGCATTCGGATGTCTCACGGATTATACAGAACATTACCCTGTTATGCTTGAAGAAGTTTTGGACGCGTTGTCGCCAAAGGCGGGGGGAATTTATGTGGATGGAACTTTTGGGGCGGGTGGCTATAGTAAGGCTATACTTCAAAATGATGTGTCTATGCTTTGGGCGATTGACCGGGATCCATCGGTCGCTGAAACTGCAAAAATACTACAAAAAGAATTTCCCGAAAATTTTCAATTACTGGTTGGATGTTTTTCCGATATGGAAGCATTGCTGAAAAAAAGTGGGCAGAAATATGTGGATGGTATCGTTCTTGATATAGGTGTTTCATCCATGCAGCTTGATCAGGCGGAGCGTGGTTTTTCATTTCTAAAAGATGGCCCATTGGATATGCGAATGGGTGGTGACGGTATTACTGCTGCGGATGTAGTAAACGATACAGAAGAAAATAAACTTGCTGATATTATCTATAAATACGGTGAAGAAAAAGCATCCCGCCGTATTGCACGGGCAATCGTAAATGCGCGGCTTGAGAAAAAATTTGAAAGGACACTGGAACTTTCTGGCGTTATCGAAAAAGCGGTCGGCGGTCCGAAATATATAAAAGGTAAGCGACAAATCCACGGTGCCACCAGAACTTTTCAGGCACTCAGGATATATGTCAATGATGAACTGGGCGAACTTGTGAGAGGCCTTGAAGCAGCGGAAAAAATATTGGCCCCAGGTGGAAGACTGTGTGTTGTTACCTTTCATTCACTTGAAGACCGTATTGTTAAAGAATTTTTCAAAATGAGAAGCGGTGATGTTTCACATGGCTCGCGACATATGCCGATGCAGTCGCAAAACATACCCGACCCTACATTTGAAATGCTTTTTCGTGGGGGCAAAAAAGCAACGCAGAAAGAGATTAATATCAATGTTCGTTCCCGTTCTGCGAAATTAAGGGCCGCTATCCGCACATCAGCACCAGCCTGGGCAAGGGAGACCCGTAATGATTAGGATTTTTGCAGCATTTGCAGTGATAACTGTAATCATTTCTACAACAGCTGTTTATAGTCTTAAACAGGCAACGGAAGATCTGGAACAAAGAAAAAGAGAGATCAGTTCCGATATTCTTAAAGATAGGGAAGCGATCAAAGTTTTAAGAGCCGAAATGGCCTACTTGTCGCGTCCGGAGCGTTTGGAAAGATTAAGTCGTCGTCATCTGGTTCTTGATACTCCAGCCACAGATCAGATTACATCAGATATTTCGGAACTGACAGTTAGAGAAAATGTTCAATTGGCAAACTTGCCAGTTGATAATTTCCAGCTTCTTTTGCCAAGGCAAAAACCGGATCCAAAAAATATTTTTCGCGACAAAAATATAAATACAGATGAAGGCGTGACGAGCGTGGTTAGTGTTGCGGCAGATATAAATACTTCAACTAAAACAGAACAAGAGGAAAATCAGAAAGAGCAAATGAGCCTTTATGAGCGCATTTTGGCAAAAATCGGGAATTAAACTAGGGAAAAATAAGTGAAGCCAATTGATTTACGGGTGGAGGGTGACCGCCAGGGAGCAATAGAAACAGCCCGCAACAGGATCATATTTGTGATGGCCTTATTTACGTTGGGCTTCTTATCACTTGTCCTGAAGTTAATTTCGGTTGGCGTATTTCAAGCAAGCAGTGCAGCTTACTATCAGTCCGCAAATGTCAATACATCGTTATTGATGGCCAGAGCAGACATTGTTGATCGCAATGGGGTAATCCTCGCGACAAATCTGAAGTCCCCTTCTCTTGCTGTGGTTCGGAAAAATTTAAAAACCGCCCCTGAAGAGCTGGCAACCGATTTGTCATCCATTCTTCCTGAACTTTCTTATAATGAAGCACTTGAAATATTAAAGACAGATAGAAACCATCACTGGATCAAGCGCAACCTTACACCTCGCCAACTTTTTGAGATCAGGAAAATTGGTGATCCGGGATTGGTAACGTCGGATGCTGAGAAAAGAATTTATCCGCATGGCCGTCTAGCGGCACATGTGCTTGGGTCAGTTGATTTTGACAATAAGCCTAGTTCAGGGGTTGAGCTTTACTTCAACGAAAGACTTGCAAATCCCGAATATTCAGAGCAGCCATTAGTACTGTCGCTTGATCTTCGTTTGCAGCATATCCTTAATCAGGAGCTGAATTCGAATATGGAAAAATTTTCAGCTAAAGGTGCGGCGGGTATCATAATGGATGTGTCAACAGGTGAAGTTCTAGCGCTGACTTCGCTACCGGACTTTGACCCGAATGATACCAATGGTCCGCAAACGCTAACGCAAATGAATAAAATTTTACAGGGTGTTTATGAGCTTGGGTCTGGTTTTAAAACTTTCACCATTGCTGCTGGTTTGGATATGAATGTTGTCGGGCTTTCTGATGGTTACGATGCAACAAAGCCTGTTCGTATAGGAAGATTTACCATCCACGATGACCATCCAAAGGAACGTTGGCTGAACATTCCTGAGATATTTGCCTATTCTTCAAATATAGGAACATTGAAATTAGCCCAGGATATAGGGGTGGAGCGACAACAGGAATTTTTCGATAAATTAGGGCTGTTCAGAAAAGCTGATATTGAAATAAACGAAAAAAGTGCGCCTCTTTTGCCGGCCCAGTGGGGGCCAACTGAACTTGCAACGACATCATATGGCCACGGCATCGCCGTTACACCATTACATATGGTAAATGGTGTTGCCGCAATGGTTAATGGCGGACGCCTTAATCCTGCCACCTTGCTCAGAAAAAATATACAATCGACAAACGGAGTCACTTCGGTTTCGTCTGTAGAAAACACTGATACCAGTGGCAAGCAGGTTATTTCACCCAAAACCAGCGAAATAATGAGAAATATGCTTCATTTGGCTGTTGAGCATGGAACCGGCAAGAATGCAAAAGTGGATGGATATTTGATTGGCGGGAAAACAGGAACTGCAGATAAAGTCATAAACGGTCAATATAGCAAAAGGGCCGTTATTTCTTCGTTTATTTCGGTTTTCCCCATCAATCAGCCTAAATATGTTGTTTTTGCAATGCTTGATGAACCCCAGGGTATTAAAGAAACCTTCAATCTTAGAACGGCGGGGATGACCGCCGCTCCAATGGTTGGCAACATTATTCGTCGTGTTGGCCCGATGATGGGAATTAAACCGACTGAAACTGAAGAAATTGAATATGAAAGAATGATTTTGGTATCGGATTCAGAATAATGAAATTAAGCGATATCGTAGATAAAAAGTTAGTAAATGATGTCGATATAAAAGGCATCACTGCTGATAGCCGTCAGGTAGAACCAGGATATATGTTTGTTGCGCTTCCGGGGCTTCACTTTAATGGGACTGACTTTATTGATGATGCAATTAAAGCCGGTGCAGTAGCAATCTTATGTGTTGCAGGAGCAGAAGCTGATAATGAAAAGGTGGTTTGGGTTACGGACCCCTACCCCGGACATGTATTTCCAAAATATGTTTCGAGGTTTTTTGCAAAACAACCCAGAAACATAGCAGCAGTTACAGGTACAAACGGAAAAACATCGGTGGCTTTTTTTACACAGCAAATATGGAAACATATGGGCTATGAAGCTGCCTCTGTGGGTACGCTTGGGATACAGGCTGACGGATATAAACAATATACAGGACTGACAACACCTGATCCCGTCGTCATACATAAGGCATTAAGTGAACTTTGTGATCTTGGTGTTGATCATGTGGTATTTGAAGCATCCAGTCATGGGTTGGATCAGAGACGGCTTGATGGCGTAAATATTTCTGCGGCTGCGTTTACCAATCTTACACATGATCATCTTGATTATCATGAGAATGAACAAGATTATTTCAATGCTAAAAAACGTCTTTTTACCGAGCTCCTAAAACCACAAATGACGGCAGTTCTTAATACTGATTGTCCGCTGACAAAAGAATTACAAAAAATCTGCACTGAACGAGGACATCATATTATTTCAGTAGGTAGGAATGACGGTGATATCAGGTTGCTTGATCAAAGAACAACATCATCGGGTCAGGAAATTACGATTAGCTATCGTTCAAAAATTTACGATGCGTCCCTTCCACTTGTGGGGCATTTTCAGGCGACAAATGCATTAATGGCAGCAGGGCTTGTCATTGGATGCGGCGGTGATGCTGATACCGCTTTCAAGGCGTTATCTTATCTACGGCCTGTGCGTGGACGTATGGAGCAAGCCGGTCGCCATCCAAGCGGTGCACGTATTTATGTGGATTATGCCCATACACCAGATGCACTTGAAACAGTTCTAAAAGCACTTAAACCGCATGTCCGGGGAAATCTTTCGGTTGTATTTGGATGTGGTGGTGACAGGGATAGAGCCAAACGCCCTATAATGGGTGAAATTGCTGAAAGACTAGCCGACAGAATTTATGTAACTGACGACAATCCAAGATCGGAAAATCCGGCTGATATCAGGGCAGAAATATTAGTGGGCAGTCCTAGAGGACTTGATGCAGGTGACAGGGCGCATGCTATTAAAACAGCGGTAGCGGATTTAGAGAGCGGCGATATATTGCTTGTCGCTGGAAAAGGTCATGAACAGGGTCAGACTATTGGAAATGACGTATTTGATTTTGATGATGTTTCAGTGGTTCGTTCCGCTATCGCGGCGATTGATCATGCTGGACATGGAAACAGAGCTTCAATTAGCCAGCAAGGAGCGTAAAAAATGAGTTTACTTCCACTTTGGACATCTAAAGAACTGGAAACAATTTTTGGTATTGAAGTGACCAAAAACTGGAATTCTTATGGTGTTTCCATTGATACCCGCACAATTGAAAAGGGTGATCTGTTCTTTGCCCTTTCGGGACCGAATTTTGATGGCCATAATTATGTAAAAACAGCGTTTGACAGTGGTGCTGCCGGTGCCATTGTAACTAAAAAAGTTGATGGGGTACCCACAGAGCGCCTTATTATCGTTGAGGATGTTATGCAGGCGTTGATCAAGCTTGGCAAGGCTGGCCGTGACAGGGTGAATATCCCTATTATTGCTGTTACGGGCAGTGTTGGAAAAACGGGTACAAAAGAAGCATTAAAGGCCGCTTTATCAAGGCACAAAAAAACACATGCAAGTGTGCTTAGTTATAATAATGATGTAGGTGTGCCACTTTCACTTGCTCGCATGCCTTATGATACCGAATATGGTGTCTTTGAGTTGGGGATGAACCATGCCGGTGAACTCAGGGATCTTGTTAAGCTTGTGCGACCGGATGTATCGATTGTAACAACAGTTGAGCTTGCCCATAGCGAATTTTTCGAAAATGTAGAAGAAATTGCGGATGCAAAGGCTGAAATTTTTACTTCAATGAATAATGGCGGAACGGCCGTTTTAAATATTGATAACCCGCATTTTGAAAGATTGAAGAAAAAAGCACTTGAAGCAGGTGTAAAGAATATCATTTCTTTTGGTAATAACGAAAATGCCGATGTCAGGCTGATGCGTCACTTTTTCCATGATACTTGCAGCTGTGTGATTGCACAAATAATTGGCAGGGTCATGACTTATAAGGTTGGTATGCTTGGTTATCACTGGGTAATGAATTCTCTTGCTGTTCTTGCTGCAGTTGATGCTATTGGTGCAGACCTTGGATTGAGTGGGCTTGGCCTGGCAGAACTTCAGCCACTGGCAGGACGCGGCAGACGTGAACGTATATATTTTGATATTGCATCTGATGCGTCATTTCTTTTAATTGACGAAAGTTACAATGCCAATCCAGCAAGCATGATAGCGGCAATAAAAACGCTAGGTGAATGTGAAACAGAGAATGTAGGGCGAAAAATTGCCGTACTTAGCGATATGGGTGAACTTGGTGATCAGGCTGGCCAATTGCACTGTGAACTTGCACCTGTTCTTGACAAAGCTGATGTGGAACAGGTTTTTGCCGTAGGTCCACATATGAAACAGCTGGCAGACCTGATAGTCCATCAGTATCCAACAATGCAGGTTAATTATTTTAATGACAGGGACGCCCTTGAAAGAGCAGTTTTACATGATGTTCGGGACGGGGATGTCATCATGGTTAAAGGATCGAATTCCGGTGGTATGTCAAGTGTTGTTAAAAAGCTTCAATCCCTTGATAAAAAACAGGACTTACAGCTTGCAACAATATGACACGAAAAAAAGGATATAAATAAATGCTATATCATTTTCTCACCTCCCTCAGTGATGAATATTCGGTTTTAAATGTCTTTAATTATTTGACGTTTAGAACAGGAATTTCGCTCTTTACAGCATTTATTGTCAGTTTCCTGCTTGGCCCAAAAGTTATCAATATGCTGAAATCAAAGCAAAGCAAGGGTCAACCCATAAGAGACGACGGCCCCGAGAGTCATATATTGACAAAGCAAGGTACCCCTACAATGGGAGGCTTTTTGATCCTTTTGGGATTAAGTGCCGGCACATTATTATGGGCTGATCTTTCCAACATGTATATTTGGGCCTGCCTTCTGGTCACAACAGGCTTTGGTTTTATTGGATTTCTGGATGATTACGCAAAAATTACCCGTTCCAGCAGCGCGGGTGTTTCAGGCAGGGTTAAGCTATTGCTTGAGCTGATAATATCATTGGGTGCGATTATGATCATATTAAATACCGCAGGTCCTGAAGCCGGGAATAAACTGGCACTTCCGTTTTTAAAGGATGTAATGGTTGATTTTGGTTGGTTCATGATCCCGTTTGCTATTTTTGTCATTGTCGGGGCATCAAACAGTGTAAATCTTACGGATGGTCTGGATGGTCTTGCAATCATGCCGGTAATTATTGCATCGGGTACGTTCGCAATTATAGCCTATGTTGTTGGAAATGTGGTTTATTCAGATTATCTGAACATCATATATATCGAAGGGACGGGTGAGCTTTCCGTATTTCTCGCTGCAATTATTGGCGCAGGACTTGGGTTTCTTTGGTTCAACGCGCCTCCTGCGATGATATTTATGGGCGATACCGGTAGTCTTTCCCTTGGTGGTGCGTTAGGGGCAGTCAGCGTAATTACCAAACATGAAATAGTTTTAGCGATTGTTGGGGGTTTATTTGTTCTGGAAACCGTGTCCGTAATTGTTCAGGTATTGTCATTCAAAATGACAGGTAAGCGCGTATTCAGAATGGCACCTATCCATCATCATTATGAAAAAAAGGGCTGGGCCGAGCCTACAATTGTAATTCGTTTCTGGATCATCGCCGTATTACTTGCGCTGATCGGTCTAGCGACCTTGAAATTAAGGTAGGTAAATCAGATGGCTACTTTCTCAAGAACAGATAACAGTATTCTAAGTACATGGTGGTGGACAGTTGACCGCTGGTTACTTGCATCAATAGCAATTCTGGTAACCATTGGGATTGTGCTTGTATTTGGCGCAAGTCCGTCTGTTGCAGAACGTATAGGTCTTTCGAGTTTTCATTTTGTTGAACGTCAGCTGATTTTTCTTTTTGTTTCTCTTTCGGTCATGCTTGCCGTCTCACTTCTCTCGCCCGTAAGTGTCAGACGGTTTGGAGTGGTATTATTTGTAGTGTGCTTGCTATTGCTGTTTGCCACCATCTTTATCGGTGTGGAGGCAAAAGGGGCAAAAAGATGGATACAAATAGGATCCTTCACACTTCAAACTTCGGAATTTTTAAAGCCTGCATTTATCATTTTTACGGCCTGGATGTTCTCAGAAACACAGCGAAAGCCGGGATTTCCAGGTTGGAAAATATCATTTTTAACATTTGCTATCGTTATAGCACTGCTTATAACACAGCCGGATTTTGGACAAACCATATTGGTAGCAGCCGTATGGGGCATTCAGCTTTTTATGGCAGGTCTTGCATGGTTTTGGGTTGGGGCTTTAGTGGCGCTTGCTTTTTGCGGGCTGCTCATGGCTTATTTCACGCTTCCTCATGTTGAAAAACGTATTGATAATTTCTTTTTTCCGACTGCGGACGGTAATTTTCAAACGGATATGTCGATCAATGCTTTTAAAAATGGTGGCTTGCTTGGCCAGGGGCCGGGTGAAGGTGTTGTGAAAAGATATCTTCCTGATGCCCATTCGGATTATATTTTTGCCGTCGCAGGTGAAGAATTCGGCGCGATTGTATGTTTGTTGATTATTATGATTTTTGCCGTGATTGTAATAAGAGGGTTTGTCAATTTATTAAAAGAACAAGACATGTTCACCGTGCTTGCCGTTTCAGGCTTACTGATACAGTTTGGTATTCAGGCGTTTATAAATCTTGCCGTAAATCTTTCAATAATTCCTGCAAAAGGAATGACACTTCCTTTCATCAGTTATGGTGGATCATCAATGCTGGCACTTGCTATTGGAATGGGGATGATACTTTCCCTTACACGCAGGTACACACATTACAAGTCCGGACAAATTAACCTTTCCCGGGGGCAAATATGATCAGAAGGCGAACAAGTCATATTGTCTTGGCTGCCGGTGGCACGGGAGGACATATGTTCCCGGCACTTTCGCTCATGGAAGAATTAAGGGAACGTGGTCACCGCGTAACTTTAATAACGGATAGTCGGGGTTATAAATATAAAAACCTTTTTGATGGTATTAAAATTTATCAGGTAACGAGCGCATCCTTTGCCGGGAAGGGGGTGTTGGGAAAAATATTCTCAATACCAAAAATAATTGCGGGAATATTTGAAGCAAGATCACTTCTGAAAACTATTATGGCAGGCTCGGTGATAGGTTTTGGCGGGTACCCCTCATTTCCGACGATACGGGCGGCAAAATCACTTGGAATACCAACCTGTATACATGAACAAAATGCCGTTCTTGGCCGTGTAAATCGTTATATGGCGAGGGTGGTGGACGCAGTGGCATTATCTTTTGAGGATACAAAGCATGTAAACTGGCACCGAAATAAATTCACGGCGGTGACTGGGAACCCTGTGCGTAAAGAAATCGTGGAAATTGGCGATCTTTATTATCCTACGATCGGGGATGACCGTATTTTTAGAATACTTGTAATAGGGGGAAGTCAGGGAGCAAAGATATTCAGCGAAGTGGTCCCGCAGGCAATTTCAACCTTACCACGCGCCTCCCAAAGAAGATTACAGATCACCCAACAGTGCCGTGAAGAAGATATAGAGCGGGTGCGCGCGCTTTATGCCAATACCAAGATTGCTGTGGAACTTACAACA
>JAUILB010000006.1:0-22500 GCA_030432815.1 Alphaproteobacteria bacterium
TGAACGGGACAAAATTGATTTTGAAGAAGGTAACACAATTCACTTTGCGATTATGGAAAAAGAAACAGACCGCTATGTGGGAGGAATAAAAATTTTTTCCCTTAAAAGCAAAGAATGTGAAGTTGGCTATTGGATGGGACAAGATTTCTGGGGTATGGGATATGGTACTGAAGTCTTGAAAATTACCATAGATTGGATCAAGTTGGCCGGAAATGTGGAAATGGTTTTTGCCATAACTGCCAATGATAATAAGGGCTCAAGACGCATATTGGAAAAAGTTGGCTTTGTGCATAAAGGCTCGCCACCTGTGGAACATGCCAAATGCGGACATGGTGTTGCTTGTAGCGAATATTATGTTTTTCCTTTGAGAAAGGAAGAATGTAATGAGTGAATTTTGCCCTGAACCACCCGGCCAACGCCCAGATGGGCCCGTCAATATGATAACCGTATCCGCAGTGGTTATGGTGGATATCGATGGCCGTATACTTATTGCTCAACGACCTAAAGGAAAATCTATGGAAGGTTTGTGGGAATTCCCGGGCGGTAAAGTTGAAGCCGGTGAAACCCCAGAACGTGCCCTGATCAGGGAATTGAAAGAAGAACTCGGTATTGATACAACCGAATCCTGTCTGGCCGCGTTTACATTTGCATCACATAGTTATGATGATTTCCATTTGTTAATGCCGGTATATTTATGCCGCAAGTGGGATGGGTTTGTTCAGGCGAAAGAAGGACAGAACCTGAAATGGGTCAAAATAAATGAACTGCCTCACTATCCCATGCCACCTTCAGATGAACCGCTTATTGCCATGATTCGCGATTTTTTATGATGTTGGTGGCTCCGTTCCAAGTGCGTCCTTAAGCGACATTTTGGCACTTCCGGGTTTTAGGGGTTTTTGCTGGCTATCATGTGGCGCCCAACCCTGCAGGTATAGTATTTCAAAGGTTGCATTTATTCTGCCTTCATCATTAGCATAATCCCGCTGGTATATTTCTGTTGTTCTGGATAGTAGTTCAGGACGGGTAAGTCCCTTAAAGCGTTTGATTAGGCTATTCTGTTCACCCATCGCCTTTAAATCTTTCATGAGTGAAAATGCATCCTGATATGTTACGGTTATCTTTTCCGTACTGACAACCGGCAGTGCAAACCCGGCCCGTTGCAGAAGCGACCCTGCGTCCCGTACGTCAAGAAAGGGCGAAATATGAGGGCTGATGCCACCACGCAATTCCGTTTCTGCACGGATCATGGCCTGTCTCAATTCTTTCAGCGTTTCTCCCCCGAACAGGGCACCCAAAAACAACCCGTCCGGGATAAGACTGCGCAAAAATTGAACCAGCACGCCAGGTAAATCATTTGCCCAATGAAGGCTAAGACAACTTATTATCAGATCAAGACATTGATTTTTAAATGGAAAAAACTCTTCTTCTGCATTAATGAGCATGCCGGATTTATTCTTCAGCATTTTTGAAGATAAGTCCTGATGAATGACTAAGGAATTTTTAAAATGATTATTCACGGCTGAAAGATCAGCCTGGACTGACATGATATGCTGAAAGTCTTTTCTTATGTCCTTAATATTATCCAGAAGCCGCGCTGTAATTTCATTAACAAGAAAATCATGACTTTCAAAATTCGCTGCCGCACGGTCCCGGTTTCTTTTGACGACAACCCTGTTAAAAACAGCATTATCTGTGTTACCGGAAACAAACTTGGACTTTTTTTCATTATTTTTTTGGGTCATAATGACTATATGGCATTTTTGAAAGCTGGCGGAAAGAAACAAATTGTTGGCAGGGGGATTTTTAAGATAATTAACCCGCTTAAGACGTTTGCCCGACGCGCACTTGATATATTGCTTCCCCCCAAATGCCTCAAATGCGCAAAACAGGTCGAAAGCCCCCATGCTATATGTCCGGATTGTTGGAAAGATATTCACTTTATATCAGATCCAAAATGCGCTGTCTGTGGTTACCCGTTCGGCGTTGAAATGAGTTCTGAAATAGGCCTTGGTAACAATGAATGTGCCGCATGCTTTCACACGGAACGTGCCTATACCAAAGCGATATCAGCAATGCGATATGATGATGAAAGCCGTAAAATGATTATTGGATTCAAACATCATGATCGATTGGAATATGCACAGTTTTTTGTCAATCTGCTCAAGATTGCGGGTAAGGATATTTTTGATGAGTGTGATATTATAGTCCCTGTTCCTTTGCACCGTAAAAGGTTGCTGAATAGACGATATAATCAATCTGCCGTGCTATCACGTCTTCTTGCGAAGGAACTTTTCATTGAGCATGAGCCGGAAGCACTCAGGAGAACAAAAAACACGCCCCCGCAACAGGGAAATAAAAATAAGCGACATCTTAATGTCAGGGGGGTATTTAGTGTTAAATCAGCATTCGAAAACAAAATCAGGGGAAAAAACATCTTGTTAATTGATGATGTTTATACCACGGGTGCAACTGTGGAATATTGTGCGAGGGCATTAAAACGTGCGGGCGCAGAGAAAATATTTGTAGCCACAGTTTTTCGTACTGTTTCACCACAAGAATTAAAATAAGCAGTTGAAAAACTTTTTCTGAAAACTATATGTCAGTGATATTGAAAACAAGCGGATATTAAGTATGGCTGAAGTAATCATTTATACCCGTCCAGGGTGTGGATACTGCACGAGAGCAAAACAACTATTAAGCAGTAAAGATGTTGAATTTACCGAATATAATATTTGGGAAAAAGATGAATATCAAAATGCAATGATAAAA
Source organism: Alphaproteobacteria bacterium (assembly GCA_030432815.1). Taxonomy (GTDB): domain Bacteria; phylum Pseudomonadota; class Alphaproteobacteria; order Sphingomonadales; family Emcibacteraceae; genus Pseudemcibacter. The sequence continues at coordinate 2,770 of JAUILB010000006.1, forward strand.
TTATCCGGTGGCGCCAGAACCGTTCCTCAGATATTTATAAATGGGGATCATATTGGCGGCAGTGATGACTTATACAGCCTTGATCGGGCAGGTAATCTTGATGCACTTTTAAATCAGATTTCAGCCTGATGACGCGCGGAACATTCTGTGTTAATTTAAGCGATGCTTGAAACGTCACCTAAATTCAAAGTGGGTCTTGTGCAAATGACGTCGGGGACAGTTGTTTCTGACAATGTGAACGATGCGCAAGCCCTTATCCGTGAAGCGGCTGCCGCCGGTGCAGAATTTATTCTGACGCCAGAAATGACGACCCTTCTGGAATTAAATAGCGCCAAAGCCAGGGATAAAATCAAAGTCGAAGATGAGGATACATCATGGCCTTATTTCGCCGCTCTGGCGGCAGAGCTTGGGATCTGGCTTATGATAGGATCAATCGCCATAAGGATGGGGGATAAGGCCGCGAACAGGTGCTATCTTTTTTCACCGGAAGGACGGAAAGTTGTCTCGTATGACAAAATCCATATGTTTGATGTAGATGTTCCCGGCGATAAAAAATATCAGGAATCAAAATCTTATCGTGCAGGAAACAAAGCGGTGGTTGTACCAACGCCATTTGGAAAAGTTGGCTTGTCAATCTGTTACGATGTGCGGTTTCCCTATCTGTACAGGGCGCTTGCGCAAGCTGGGGCAGAGATTCTAACTGTGCCGGCTGCCTTTACATATGTTACAGGCAAGGCGCACTGGCATACTCTTCTCAGGGCAAGGGCGATCGAAAATGGGGCTTTTGTTTTCGCTCCCGCGCAGGTCGGGGATCATGCTGACGGGCGAAAAACATTTGGTCATTCACTAGTAGTAGACCCGTGGGGAAATATACTGGCGGACGGGAAAGATAAGCGGGGTATCATTATCGCAGATATTGATATGTCGCTTGTGGCTAAAGCAAGAAATCAAATTGCGTCTTTGACCCACGACAAAAATATTGCTATACAGTCGCTTATATAGATAGTTGTCCGAGTATTAAAAGTTGTCCTTTATGGTTAACGAAATACGAAATAGTTAGAATATATTATGATTTTATTTGATATTAAGTGTAGTGGTGGTCATGTATTTGAAGCGTGGTTTCAAAATAATGATGCTTTTGAAAAACAGGTGGCCAGCGAATTGGTGGAATGTCCGCTATGTGGATGCACAAAAACATCCAAATCATTAATGGCGCCAAACATTTCAGCTAAAGGTGATCGTGATCACGCAATGCCGGATGTTTCTATAGAAGATCATCCAAACCACCCGGTAATGGTCAGTGCACACAGCAGTTCTGATCATGAAGTAAGTTCCGAAGATGTGAAGCGCGCACTGGATCATATGCATAATACCATGGCCAAGTTTAGGCGCCAGATTGAAAAATCATGTGAATATGTCGGCAAAGATTTTGCAGAAGAAGCCCGAAAAATTCATTATGGCGAGGTTGAGAAACGGGGCATCTATGGTGAAACAACCATTCGTGAAACAGAAGAGCTGATCGAAGAAGGAATTGACATTCTGCCAGTGCCGGGATCTGATAAGCTTGACAGTTAAATTACTGTGTCCGGCCAATCTGACAAATCTGAAAATATTCTGGGGGTAATTATTGCGGGCGGCAAATCTGTTCGTATGCAAGGTCGTAACAAGCTTCTACTACCGTTTGGCAGGACAACGATCCTTAATTATGTAATCGACAGAATATCACCTCAAGTACATGAGGTGTATTTAAATTGCAATGACGCGGTCATTAAAGACCACGTTTCAATTAAAGTTGTGCCAGATGCGGAAGAATACCTTGACATAGGCCCGGTTGGCGGTCTCGTTACCAGCTTAATTCTAGCAAAATCACTTGGATATCAAAAGCTTATTACCGTTGCCGGCGATACGCCGTTTCTTCCGGACGACTTTGTATCAAAACTACAAAAAAAGGATGCTGATGTTGTGGTGGCCTGCTCAAAGGGACGCCGTCATCCTGTATGTGCATTATGGAATATCAATCTATTGAGCTCCCTGAAACAAAATGTACATGCCGGCAATCATAAATTGTTGTCTTTGTTAGATGAACTGGTTGCTGAAGAGGTTTGTTGGAATAAGGAGCCCGATCCGTTTTTTAATATTAACACCCCTGCAGATTATGAGCGGGCAAAAGGCTATAATGCAACAATTTAAAGAATGCGATTTTCGGGATCGATCACAATATTCATTCCATCTTTTCGGGCAAATGTAACGATGCTGATACCGGCCTGATCTGCCAGGTTAACGGCCAGCTCGGTTGTTGCGGAAACCGCTACAATTACCGGAATGCCGGCAATTGCGCATTTTTGAACCATTTCAAAGCTGCAACGGCTGGTAATAAGGGCAAAGCCTGTGGCCGGGTTTATTTCTTCCCGCATCAGATGGCCGATAAGTTTATCAAGCGCATTGTGGCGTCCCACGTCTTCCCGGACAGCAATAATATGCCCTTCATTATTAACGAAGGCGGCGGCGTGCAGGGCGCCGGTTTCCTTATTCATTCGCTGGTGGTTTTTAATATCCAGAACAGACTTATGTATTTGATTTGCTTCAACCTTTAAATCCGAGACAACTTTTTCGAGCGGAAATATAGCCTGTTCAAGCTTATCAACACCGCATAGGCCACAACCGGTTCGCCCGACCATAGCACGGTTATATTTTTCAAGACGATGAAAGGCATAGGCATTGACCTCGATGGCGGCAATTTGTCCCTTTGGGCCTTCTTTGATTTGCGTGTAAATAATTTCACTTGCATTTTCAATGATGCGCTCTGTCAGGCTGAACCCATAGGCAAAATCAATAAGATCAGCATCTGTGGCCATCATCACTGCAAAGGTGACACAGTTATATTCAAATACAACGGGAACTTCATTGGTAAGAGGCCTTGTCTGCTGTGTTTCCCCATCCGGTGTCCAGATCCGCATTGGATGATTTTTTGCCGGACTATCCATTGGCGCTTTTCACAGCCAGCGCGAGGTAGTTGACAGAAAAATCATGCGAATCAAGTGACCAATCGGTCGTAAACGGGTTATACACCATCCCACTGATAATTTTGATGCTGAAGCCGGTATTGAGTGCATAATCGGCCAGTTCAGAAGGTTTTAAAAATTTATTCCAGTCATGGGTTCCTACCGGGAGCCATCGCAATATATATTCTGCGCCGGCAATGGCCATTGCCCATGATTTGATATTCCGGTTTATTGTCGACAGGGTCATACAACCATCATCTTTAAGTAGCTGGTGGCACGCAGTTAGAAAAGAAGAAATATCGGCCACATGTTCTATGACCTCCATATTAAGGATGACATCAAATTTCTCGCCGGCCTCGGCCAGCTCTTCTGCCGTAATATGGCGATAGTCTATTTTAAGGTCCATTTTTTCAGCATGAATGCGGGCTGTTTTGATGTTTTTTTCGGCGGCATCTGCGCCAACCACATCAGCACCTAATCTGGTAATTGGTTCGGAAAGTAATCCGCCGCCACAACCAATATCCAAAATGCGCAAACCTTTTAGAGGAGCTTCCTCATACGGGTCACGGGAAAAATGATCGCAAATCTGATCACGTACAAATTTGATTCGTGTGGGATTTAGCCGATGTAATGGCTTAAAAGGCCCATTTGGGTCCCACCAAGTATCAGCCATCGCTGAAAAATGCTCTATTTCGTCAGGATTAACGGATTTGGCCTGTGCTGTGGTTTTTTCGCTGCCCATAATGCTTAATTGCCATATTAAATTGAATAATTTACTTAATATATACAAGTCCGCACTTGCTTCAAGCATCTATAAGCAATATGTATTGCCCGAACTATTTTGGTAATTATTGTATATTTGCAAAATATAGAGAAAATTTTATGTCGCGAATAGTTATGAAGTTTGGCGGTACTTCCGTTGCGGATCTGGATCGCATAAGAAATGTTGCCCAACGCGTAAAAAAAGAATTTGATAAGGGGAACGAAGTTGCTGTGCTTGTTTCCGCTATGGCCGGAACAACGGATCAGCTTTCAAAATGGGTTGAAGAACTTTCTCCCATGCATGATGCGCGCGAATATGCGACGGTGGTTTCCGCAGGCGAACAAATTACGGCCGGTCTTCTTTCAATTGCACTGCAGGATATTGGTATCCCGGCCCGTTCATGGCTGGGCTGGCAAATTCCGTTTAAAACAAATCAGCTTCATAGTGCAGCACGCATTGAAGAGATAGGTACTGAAGAAATAATAAAACGCCTGGAAACAGGAACCGTGTGTGTTGTAGCCGGATTTCAGGGGATATCGAAAGACAATCGAATTACGACATTGGGACGCGGAGGATCAGATACATCTGCAGTTGCCCTTGCAGCAGCGCTTAAAGCTGATCAATGCGACATATATACTGATGTGGAAGGAGTATATACTACGGATCCCCGCATCGTACCCCGCGCACAAAAGCTGGATAAAATTACTTATGAAGAAATGCTCGAAATGGCGTCCCTTGGCGCCAAAGTGCTTCAAACAAGGTCCGTTGCGTTGGCGATGAACCACAAGGTGCGCGTGCAGGTACTGTCGAGCTTTACTGATAAACCCGGAACATTGGTTGTTGATGAGGACGAAATCGTGGAAAAACAAGTTGTAAGTGGCATAGCCTATGCCAAGGATGAAGCGCAGGTTACTTTGGTTGGCGTTAATAACAAGCCGGGGATCGCAAGTGAGCTATTTACCCTGCTCGCCAATGAAAATATCAATGTGGATATGATTATTCAGAATGAAACCGAAGACGGCAAGAAAACAGATGTGACCTTTACGGTAACTGAAAATGATCTGGAAAAGGCCAAAAATATTTTAAAGACAAGCAACAGTGTTGAATATGCAAATCTTATGACTGACCGCAATGTGGTAAAGATATCCGTTATTGGTGTGGGTATGCGTTCTCACGCCGGTGTTGCGGCAACAATGTTTAAAACCCTTGCGGCAAAAGGAATAAATATCAAGGTTATTTCGACTTCGGAAATTAAAATCAGTGTTCTGATAGATGTGGAATATACGGAACTTGCTGTGCGGGCACTTCATACGGCATATGGCCTTGACGGCGAATATTAGAAATGGGCGAAAGCATGAATAAAGAGGGTTTTAAGAAACTCAATAAGCTTTGGAAGAAAGGGACAGACTTCCTGGGTACCGAATATGCTATACTTGGTGGGGCGATGAGCTGGCTATCTGAAAGCAATCTCGTCAGTGCGCTTTCAAATGCCGGGGGATTCGGTGTAATTGCCTGTGGCAGCATGAATCCGGAACAGCTTTCAAAAGTAATTGAAGAGACGCATGCAAAGACCAAAAAACCGTTCGGCGTTAATCTGATCACGATGCATCCTCAAATTGATGAACTTATTGACGTGACCCTTAAGCAAAATGTCAAATTTATTGTTCTGGCCGGGGGTATTCCGACGGGCGACTCGATTAAACGCATTAAAGATGGCGGTGCTAAGGTAATCTGTTTCTCTCCTGCGCTTATTCTTGCAAAAAAACTCATTCGGAGCGGGGCTGATGCCCTGGTCGTTGAGGGATCAGAAGCTGGAGGACATATTGGCCCGGTATCGACATCAGTACTGGCGCAGGAAATACTTCCACATATTAAAGATGTGCCCGTTTTCGTTGCAGGGGGAATCGGACGCGGCGAAGTGATGGCCTCCTATCTGCAGATGGGAGCATCAGGTTGCCAGCTTGGTACAATGTTCGTCTGTGCCGAAGAATCCATTGCCCATGAAAATTTCAAAAAAATGTTTATTAGAAGCAATGCCCGGGACGCAGTTACATCAGTACAAATCGATAAACGGTTTCCGGTAATACCCGTGCGCGCACTTAAAAATGCAGCTTCTGTGGAATTTATGGATGTTCAGCGTGAAGTGATTAATAAATACCAGTCAGGCGAACTTGAAATGGATGCGGCCCAACTGGAAATAGAACATTATTGGGCCGGTGCTCTAAGGCGGGCGGTGATTGAAGGAGATGTGGAAAACGGGTCTGTAATGGCCGGCCAAAGCGTTGGTATGGTAAAAAAAGTTGAGCCTGTTTCAGAAATCATTGCGAATCTGATAGAACAGGCCGCAGAACAATTGGCTTAGTCCCCTAAAAAGGAAACAAGCGTATCAGGGAGGGTAGTTTGACCCCCATTAAAAATGCCCCTCGTCAAATGATGAGGCAGCTGCATGAAATTATGGCTAGCGCAGACGAAGCGGAAATTCGTCTGAATAAAGTCGTACATCTTGTTGCTACAAATATGGTTGCTGAAGTTTGTTCAGCCTATTTTATTCGTGGCGGGGATACGCTAGAATTGTTTGCGACCGAAGGACTAAAGGCTGAAGCCGTTCACCAAACACGTCTTAGAGTCGGTGAAGGGCTTGTTGGACTGGTGGCCGCGACCGGCTCATCTCTTAATCTCAGCAATGCCCAGGATCATCCGAAATTTGTTTACCGCCCTGAAACCGGAGAGGAAATATATAAATCCATGTTGGCAGTTCCGATTTTGCGAATCGGGAAGGTTGTTGGTGTTCTGGTGGTGCAAAACCAGGTCAGCCGCCACTATTCGGAAGAAGAAGAGGAAGCATTGCAAACAATAGCGATGGTACTGGCTGAACTCGTGGTAAGCGGTGATCTTGTTAAGGCGCAGGATAAAAAAGACGGTGTAGAGGATAGAGCAACAGTAACCCGTTACCAGGGGACAGTTTTCGCAGAGGGTTTCGCCGAAGGGGTTGTGGTTATGCACGAACCCAAGCTCGAAATTACCCAGCATCTTTCAGAAGATTATGACCTTCAGCTTAAAAAACTTGAAGAAGGTTTTAACAGTCTGCTTGAACAGCTAGATGAAATCATGTCCGCTGAAGATATACTTCACCACGGTGAACACCGTGAAATACTTGATGTTTACAAGTTATTTGCGATGGACAAAGGGTGGCGCCGTAAAATTGAAGATGCCATTGAAAGCGGGCTTACGGCGGAAGCAGCTGTTGAAAAAATCCAGGTTGAAAATCGATCCAAAATGATGAAAACGGAAGATCCGTATCTTCGGGACCGTCTTAGCGACCTTGATGATCTTGCCAACCGCCTCATAAGACACTTGATGGGTAAAGCGGGTACAGCAGCAGATAAAGCATTGCCAAAAAATGCGGTTGTGATCGCAAATAACATGGGCCCGGCAGAGCTACTGGATTATGACAGAGACCGGCTGAAAGCAGTTATTCTGAAAGAGGGGGCGCAAACATCGCATGTTGCAATCGTTGCCCGCGCCCTTGGCATTCCAATGATCGGTCAGATTAATGAGAATATTCTCGATCTTGAAGATGGAGCACAAATTATTGTTCATGGTCTGGACGGTGAAATATATATCGACCCCCCTCCGGAGATTCTTGAAAGTTACCGAGGAACAATTGCGGCACGTGCAAAGCTTCTTGCCCGTTATGATGGCATGCGCGAAAAACCTGTTGTAACCAAAGATGGGGTTGATATTGAGTTGGTTGTTAATGGCGGACTGTCAATGGATATTGACGGTATGCACAGAACCGGTGCAGCAGGTGTTGGTCTTTTCAGAACTGAATTTCAGTTTATGATCAGTAAAACACTGCCAAGAATTAGGCCTCAGGCGGAATTTTACAAGTCAATAATTGATGCTGCAGAAGGAAAACCGGTTACTTTCAGAACCCTCGATATTGGTGGTGATAAGGAAGTGTCTTTTTTGAAACGGGATAATGAAGAAAACCCAGCACTGGGGTGGCGGGCTATTCGTATAGCACTTGATCGTCCGGCTTTGCTTCGTTACCAATTGCGCGCTCTCATCACGGCCGCGGCGGGAACGACACTTCGGGTGATGTTCCCGATGATAACCACAGTCGCAGAATTTAAACTGGCAAAATCAATTCTCGAAAAAGAATTAAGTCGCCATCGAAAGAATAACAGGCCGATACCTGAAGATGTAAAAGTCGGTACTATGCTGGAAGTTCCAAGTCTGGTTTGGCAGCTTGATGACCTTCTGCCCCTAGTGGATTTTATTTCAATTGGCAGTAATGATCTGATGCAGTTTTTTTATGCCAGTGACCGGGAAAATCCGAAACTAAGCAACCGGTATGATCCACTTTCACCACCATCACTCAAAATGTTGAAACATATTATCGACAAATGTAATGCCTTCAATAAGCCGTTGACACTATGTGGAGAAATCGGTGGAAAGACGGTAAGCGCGCTTGCGCTGATAGCCATAGGCTTTAGAAGATTATCCCTTGCACCAGCAGCAATTGGACCGGTGAAAATGATGATCAGAAGCCTTAATCTAAGCCAGGCTGAGGAATTCATCGAAGAATTGCTGAGTCGCTCCGATCCTAATATCAGGGCGGAATTAAGGGCGTTTGCCAAGGACCAAAAGGTTAAAATTTAGCGATTCAAGGCCAAATTCTCTTATAATTACCGTAAGTTCGCGTTTTTTGTTGACTCTTTGCATTAAATTAATGTTGACTCTGACAACCTAGGGGAAATTATTAATTTTGTCTGCTTTAGTACTGTTAAGAATAAAAAGTTATTTTTGTTTAACGATTTTATAATCTTATTGGGCAACAATGATGGTTTAATGCATAAAAAGTTAACCATATTTATTAACGATAGCTGATTATTAATAAGTGAATATAGTAGGCAAGCACCTAAAATATAAATAAATAACTGGGTGTTATGGAACTGGGATTAAAATAGTGAACTCGATTTGTAAGGATATAAAATCTAACGCGACTGAGACAAATGTCGGGAAGATTTTAAAAGAAGCAAGGCAAAAACATAAAGTACGGGATTTAAATGTTATTGCTGAAGATTTATGTATTAAACCCTATTTGTTGGAAGCTTTGGAGCAAGGCAATTTTGCCTCCTTCCCGTCATCGTGTTATGCGACTGGATTTTTAAAAAATTATGCTTCATATCTTGGTTTAAATACCCGTGATATTGTTTCGCGCTATGAGGCGGAATATGTGGGATCCAGAGAATGTGTAGTTCTAACATTTCCGGAAGCAAAAAAATATAATAAGATACCGGTAAAGGGAATCGCCGGAATAACAACCCTTTGCGTTGCAATCATTGTTGGGTTATGGGCCGGATTTGGGAGTCTGAATACTGAAGAAGTAGCAGCACCGACAAATCTGCATTCGGAAATATCCGTGCCTGTAGAAGAATCCAGCCCGATAGTTGAAAAGGCTACCAGCCCGATAGATGAAAAGGCTGAAAGCATTACGGTTGCTGCTAATGAAATACATTTCAAGGCGACACAGGATGTATGGGTGCGTCTGTCAGAAACAGATGGCTCGGTTCGTATGGAGAAAATTCTTAATAAAGGACAGGATTTATATGCCCCTGCTGGCGAAGGCCTTAGTTTAATGACCAACAATGCGGCGGCACTTGCATTTTTAGCTAAAGATGGAGAAGTAAAGCCACTCGGAAATCAAGGTCAGATAATTGAGAATATAAAACTTGAGCAGCAGGAACTTGTGGAACTCTCCCTTCTTGATTAATTAATTCAAAGAAACTGTAAAAACCATTTTCAAAATTGTTCCCCCCTTGGTATTAAAGGGGGGATTTTTAGTGCAATATGCGCCATTCAGTTTGGAATAATAGATGAGCCTTCGACCATATCGTGATGTCATTCGTCGTAATTGCCGCCAGATTATGGTGGGGAATATCCCTGTAGGGGGTGATGCCCCCATCAGTGTGCAGTCAATGACCAATACGCTTACGACGGATGTTAAAGCGACCATTGCCCAAATTCATGCACTTGAAGATGCGGGCGCAGATATTGTCAGGGTATCCTGCCCCGATGAAGCATCAACAAAAGCACTTGGTGAAATTATTGAAAATGTATCAGTACCGATTGTTGCAGATATACATTTTCATTATAAAAGGGCCATTGAAGCGGCTGAGGCTGGTGCAGCATGTCTGCGTATCAACCCGGGCAATATTGGTAACGCTGAACGGGTACGTGAAGTGGTTAAAGCCGCAAAAGATTATAATTGCTCAATGCGTATTGGCGTTAATGCGGGATCGCTTGAAAAACACTTGCTTGAAAAATACGGTGAACCTTGCCCCGAGGCGATGGTGGAAAGTGCGTTGGAACATGCACGTATATTAGAGGAAAACGACTTTTTTGAATTTAAAATAAGTGTCAAAGCATCGGATGTATTTTTGGCTGTAGCCGCGTATCAGGGGCTGGCAGATGCCTGTGACTATCCGCTTCATATTGGAATCACAGAAGCAGGAGGTCTTCGTGCGGGAACAGTGAAATCATCTATCGGTATGGGGATGCTGCTTTGGTCCGGTATTGGTGATACGATCCGCGTTTCATTGTCGGCTGATCCTGTAGAAGAAATTAAAGTCGGGTTTGATATGCTTAAAAGCCTTGATCTTAGGCATCGGGGCGTCCGGATTATCTCCTGCCCTTCTTGCGCCCGTCAGGCATATCCGGTTATCAAAACGGTGGAAACCCTGGAAAAACGTCTTGAGCATATTTCAACACCTTTAAGTTTAAGCATTATCGGTTGTGTGGTAAATGGCCCGGGAGAAGCCAAGGAAACGGATATTGGCCTAACCGGTGGTGGTAACGGTAATCACATGGTTTATCTTAACGGCATGACGGATCATAAAATTGATGATGACAATCTGGTCGATCATATTGTAGAGCTGGTAGAGGCAAAAGCAGCCGATATTGAAGCACAAAATAAAAAAGCATCATAGTAAAATTTGGGAGAAATAAAGTGGCGCGGCTTCAACCAGTGCGCGGAACACACGACATATTAGGCGATAAGGCAATCCGGTTTCGGACGATATATAATATTTTCAGATCTGTTGCCGAACGATATGGCCATGAAGAAATTGACACGCCCATTTTTGAATTTACAGAAACATTCAAAAGAACGCTCGGTGATACCTCTGATGTTGTTACGAAAGAAATGTATACATTTGAAGACCGCGGCGGCGAACAGGTAACTTTGCGCCCGGAATATACAGCGGGTATAGCACGGGCCTTCATTTCCAACGGGCTTCAGCAGGTAATGCCGTGTAAATTTTATAGTTATGGACCTATCTTTCGTTATGAGCGCCCCCAAAAAGGTCGGATGCGGCAGTTTCATCAAATGGATATTGAGATACTTGGCGTTCCTGAAGCGCAGGCAGATATAGAAGTACTGGCGATCGCATCTGATCTTCTTAATGAACTGGGGATTGGCGATCATATTACACTCGAACTCAATAGTTTGGGAGACCCGGAAAGCAGAAACGCATACCGTGATGCATTGATTGCTTATTTTGGCGGCTATAAATCCCAATTGAGTGAAGACAGTCTTAAACGTCTTGAAAAAAATCCCATGCGTATTTTGGATAGCAAGGATGAAGGTGATCGCGCGTTAATAGAAAATGCACCACGTATTGGTGATTTTTATAATGACTATACCAAAGAATTTTTTAAAGAAGTGATTGGTGGTATAGAAGACATTGGTATCAAATATGAAATTAATGACCGGTTGGTGCGCGGCCTTGATTATTATTCGCATACGGCTTTTGAATTTACAACCGATCAGCTAGGTGCGCAGGGTGCGGTTATTGCTGGCGGACGGTATGATGGTCTCATGGAAATGATGGGAGGTCCAAAAACAGCGGGAATAGGATGGGCTGCCGGTATGGAAAGATTGGCGGAACTGATTTCCGAAGACTTGCTTGAGAAGTCTGCCCGGCCTGTTGTAATTGCGCCTGTTGGAAATGATGCCCAGTCTATGGCTATGAAAATTGCGCATGACCTCCGTGCTGGTGGCATTGTCGTTGATATGGCTTACCGTGGTAATGTTGGCAAACGCATGAAAAGGGCTAATAAGCAAGGTGCCAGTCATGCCGTATTAATTGGCGAAGCAGAAATGGCACGAAATGTGGCTATGGTAAAAAACCTTGATCAGGGAAGTCAGGAAGAAATTGCTCTAGACAAGTTGGCATCGTATCTCGCGGAGCAAAGATTATGATTCCACGTGAGCGGCTTGATCAGTTCATTGACCGTCATGAAGAACTGGAGCATTTGATGTCCGGCGGCGAAGAGCTTTCATCAGATGATTTTGTAAAAATTTCCCGTGAATATAGTGAACTGACCCCGGTGGTTAAAAAAGCACGGGAATATCTGGATGCAGTTAGTGAAATTAATGATCTGACAGAAATGATTGAGTCTGCAGATACGGACGCTGAAATGCGTGAGCTAGCGGAAATGGAGCTATCGGAGCTTAAGGAAAACCTGCCGGCTATGGAACATCAAGTGCAGCTTATGCTTCTGCCCAAGGATGTGGATGATGAAAAAAATGCCATGCTTGAAATCCGTGCTGGCACAGGTGGTGATGAAGCAGCTCTTTTTGCCGGCGATCTTTATCGCATGTACCAGAAATATGCTGCTATTCAGGGCTGGCGTTTTGAAACAGTCAGTTCTTCCACGAGTGATGCCGGTGGCTTTAAAGAAGTGATTGTATCGGTCAGTGGCCCCGGCGTATTTGCTAAACTTAAATATGAAGCCGGTGGGCACCGTGTGCAAAGGGTTCCGGAAACAGAAACCCAGGGCCGCATTCATACATCGGCCGCAACCGTTGCGGTTATGCCTGAAGTGGAAGAAATTGATATCACGCTTGATGAAAAAGATCTTCGGATTGATATTTTCCGCGCAAGTGGTCCTGGGGGGCAATCGGTCAATACAACTGACAGCGCTGTTCGGATTGTACACATACCAACGGGCATAACCGTTCAACAGCAGGATGAAAAATCCCAGCATAAAAATAAAGCCAAAGCGATGAAGGTGCTGATGTCCCGTGTTTATGCTGCGGAAAAAGAAGCCCGCGATGCTGAACGTTCAGCGGACCGTAAAGATCAAATCGGTTCCGGGGATCGTTCAGCACGTATTCGGACGTATAATTTTCCACAAGGGCGTATGACCGATCACCGTATTAATCTTACACTCTATAAGCTTGATCAAATTCTCGCTGGTGAAGGACTGGATGACGTTATAACAGCCCTTATAACAGAAGATCAGGCAGCGCAGCTTGCCGCTATGGAAGATTAAGTGCCTACACTGAAACAATTAAGAGATGATGTCAGAAAGCATTTGTTGAATGCCTTGATTGATGATGTTGATTTGGATACAAGGCTTCTGATAACGGAAACGCTTCAAATTTCTGAGCTTGATTATGCGTTATATCCGATGCGTGAATTTTCGGATCAAGAGGTTGATCAGGTAATGACAAACGTCAGAAAGAGAGCAAAGCGCCAACCGCTTTCCCAGATTCTTGCTAGCAAGGAGTTCTGGTCACTAGACTTCAAAGTAACACGCGATACGCTAACGCCTCGCCCGGACAGTGAAACTCTGATCGAAGCAGTGTTGCACCATTTTAAAGATAAGGAAGCAGAACTTTCCATTCTTGACCTTGGAACAGGAACAGGATGTCTTTTACTTAGTCTGCTTCATGAGTATCCAAGAGCTAAGGGCGTGGGCATTGATATTTCGCAGAAGGCACTACAAGTTGCACATGAAAATGCAAAAAGTCTGAAACTTGATGAACGAGCCACATTTATGCCGGGGAACTGGACCGAACCACTGAATAAAGACATAAAGTTCGATATTATTATATCCAATCCTCCCTATATCAGCCTACATGAAAAAGATAGCTTAGATCCTGAAGTAAAGGATTATGAGCCGGCAACGGCCCTTTTTGCTGATGAAGCCGGCCTTGCTGAATATCAGAAACTTGCGAAGCAGGTAGGTCATTACCTTTCGAAAGGCGGCCGTATTGTTATTGAAATTGGTTTCAGACAAGCGGACAGCGTTAAGGAAATATTCATCTCTAATGGGTTTAATAATATTACCCTCTATAAAGACCTTGGTGAAAGAGACAGGTGTTTGATCATAGAAAAGTAATGAATTTGGAACAAAATATAAAAAGTTCCTTGGCAATTGAGTTTTCACGGGTTAAAGTTTATACACACATAAATAGTGTAAGTGCTGAAGTAGATAATTCGGCAATATAACTCCAAAATTCACAAATATAACCGTGCTTGAAACGGGCAGGATCGTTAGGATCATCGCCACGTAATAAGCCCCACAAATGTAATAAGAAGTTTTATGAGCTCAAATCAGAAGTCACAAGCAAACAATAATTCGGGCCGACAAAATAACAAAAAGAACAACCGCAACAGAAACCAGAACGGGCGTGGTCGCAAGGGATCCTCAAAAAAGCAGACCTTGCAACCCCTGACAGCCAATAAACAAATAGATAGTCAGGGTCCAAATGGGAAAGTTCGCGGCAATGTGAAACAATTATATGATAAATATAAAGCATTGGCCCATGAATGCAGAACGAAGGACCGTACTTCATCCGAAGCATATGGACAGTTTGCCCATCATTATTATACACTTTACGCTGAATTTGCTGCGGCCGATGCTGCAAAGGAACTTGAACGTGAGAATGAAAAAGAAAGAAAACGTGAAGCTGCGGCAGAAAATCAATCAAATGTGGTTTCATTGCTTGATGATGATGATGACGTAATTCATAACATTTATGATGACGAAAAAGATAACGATGAAAAATCTGCTGAAAAACCAGTAAGAAAAAAACGTGCAAAAAAAGCAATATCAGCAGATGATACCCCAGAACTGCCGCTGGAAAATAAGCAGGAAAAAGAAAAGCCAAAACGTTCCGTGCGAAGCAAAAAAGTGAAAGAGGAAGTGGCTGAATAGCAAAAGCCGTTTCCTTTCAATTTATCTCTGTAAATCCAATTCTTTTTCTCTGCCCTTGTGTTGCGGAAATGCAACATTATATGTTGTGTATAATTAATGCATAACAGTAAAGTTTCCGGAGTTTTAAACTATGGATTTTGAAAAATTTACCAACCGTACAAAAGGGTTTATCCAGTCAGCGCAGAGCCTTGCTTTAAGGGAAGGACACCAGCGGTTTACCCCTGAGCATATCCTGAAAATATTGCTCGAAGATAAAGAAGGTCTTTGTGCAAACCTAATGACTGCAGCTGGAGCAGATTCTGCTGCCGCCCTTTTAAATATTGAAAAAGAAATTGAAAGCTATCCCAAAGTCGAAGGATCTGGCGCGGGTCAGCTTTATATGGACCCCGCTACAGCAAAATTATTCGACAGTGCAACAGAGCTTGCGAAGAAAGCAGGCGACGAATATGTAACGGCGGAACGCATGTTGTTGGCGCTGACCCTGCTTGATGGATCAAAATCAGCAGATATTCTGAAAAAGGCGGGGCTGACAGCACAAAAGCTTAATGGTGCGATTAATGAAATCAGAAAAGGTCGCAACGCAACATCCGCAAGTGCAGAAGAAGGATATGACGCGCTCAAAAAATATGCGCGCGACCTAACCGAAGCAGCAAAAGAAGGTAAGCTGGACCCCGTAATAGGCCGTGATGAAGAAATCCGTCGCACCATACAGGTTCTTTCCCGCCGCACAAAAAATAACCCAGTGCTCATTGGTGAACCCGGCGTTGGTAAAACGGCAATTGCAGAGGGTCTGGCTCTTCGTATCACCAATGGCGATGTGCCAAGCAGCTTAAGTCAAAAACGCATAATGTCTCTTGATATGGGTGCTTTGGTCGCCGGCGCAAAATACCGCGGTGAATTTGAAGAAAGGCTTAAAGCGGTATTGCAGGAAGTAACGGCCTCTGACGGTGAAGTCGTCCTTTTCATTGATGAACTTCACACGATCGTTGGTGCCGGTGCATCAGAAGGATCAATGGATGCATCAAATCTTTTAAAACCGGCCCTTGCCCGCGGCGAACTTCACTGCATCGGTGCCACGACACTGAACGAGTACCGAAAATATGTTGAAAAAGATGCAGCATTGGAGCGGCGCTTCCAACCCGTGTTTATCGGTGAACCCAGTGTCGCTGATACCATATCCATTTTGCGAGGGCTAAAGGAAAAATATGAACTTCATCATGGTATAAGAATTAAGGACAGCGCCCTTGTTGCCGCAGCAACACTGTCCAACCGCTATATCAATGACCGTTTCCTGCCTGACAAGGCCATTGACCTGATGGACGAGGCGGCGTCCAAAATAAAAATGGAAGTAGATAGCAAGCCATCTGAACTGGATGAGCTTGACCGACGAATCATTCAGCTAAAAATAGAACGTGAAGCGTTGAAAAAAGAAAAAGACAATGCTTCAAAAGACCGGCTGAAGAATCTTGAAAAAGAACTTAGTGAGCTGGAAGAAAGTTCTGCAACACTAACTGCCCAATGGCAGGCAGAAAAAGACCGGATTGAAGGCGACCAGAAAATAAAAGAACGTCTTGATGCTGCTCGTGTTGAGCTTGAACAGGCACAGCGTTCCGGAAACCTGGCCCGTGCAGGGGAACTTGCCTACGGTGAAATTCCGGCACTTGAAGAAAAACTCGAAGCCGTTAAATCCGGTGATACTTCTGAAAACCAGCTGTTGAAAGAAGAAGTAAGCGAAAATGATATCGCTGCCGTTATTAGCCGCTGGACAGGTATTCCGGTTGATAAAATGCTCGAAGGTGAGCGCGAAAAACTGATTTCAATGGAAGAAAATATCGGAAAACGCGTGATCGGACAGGATGAAGCAGTAAAAGCGGTTTCCGCCGCTGTACGCCGTGCGCGTGCAGGGCTTCAGGAACAGGGTCGCCCGATCGGTTCCTTCCTGTTTTTGGGGCCAACGGGTGTCGGTAAAACAGAACTGACCAAAGCACTGGCCGAATATTTGTTCGACGATGAAACGGCGATGGTGCGGATCGATATGTCCGAATTTATGGAAAAACATGCCGTTGCCCGCCTGATTGGAGCGCCACCCGGCTATGTGGGATATGAAGAAGGCGGCGTCCTGACAGAAGCTGTGCGCAGACGCCCATATCAGGTTGTCTTGTTTGACGAAGTTGAAAAGGCCCACGGTGATGTCTTTAATATATTACTACAGGTTCTTGATGATGGCCGGCTTACAGACGGACAGGGCAGAACAGTGGATTTTTCAAACGTGCTTATTATTCTGACCTCCAATCTTGGCAGTGAAATTCTTGCGTCTCTTGGTGCCGATGAAAATGTTGATACCGTCCGTGATGATGTTATGGAAATTGTACGCGGTGCGTTCCGTCCGGAATTTATCAACCGGTTGGATGAAATCACCCTGTTTCACCGCCTTGCCGAAAAACACATGCATGCAATTGTTGATATTCAACTTGCGCAGCTGCAAAAACGTCTTGAGGATCGGAAGATAACCCTTGAACTTGATCAGAGCGCAAAAGATTGGCTTGCTCATGCCGGATATGATCCTGTGTATGGTGCAAGACCACTTAAACGCGTTATACAGCATCATGTTCAGGACGGCCTTGCCAATATGATACTGTCCGGTGATATACTTGATGGCAGCACTGTTAAGGGGACAGCTGGTGCGAACGGCATTGAAATGAGCGTTTAAACATAATTATATCGGTAATATCTGATTGATCGGGGCCTTGCATGTTAAAAATGCCAGGCCCCGACTTTATGGCGAATGCTGATCTCTTTATCTGCTTCCCCTTTGGGGGCTATATTCCAATCCCAGCTTTGATCGGGTTCATTAAGATTTAAATCAGGCAGGGATGCTACCGTTTCAACGACTTTTCCACCTACCCGATATTCCCGATATATATCTGAAATTAAAAGCACACGGGTGTTTTGATTTTTAAGCCAGTCAACATGTGCTTTTAAAACATTGTCAGCAAATAAAATGCCCAGATCTTTACCATGATGTTCGGCATATTCAATGAGCTTCATTGCCAGCTGTGATAACAGGTTTAGCGAAATGATCAGATCAGGGGTTTTTATTAGTTCCCATGGCGGATCTGCTTTTACCCGAGCACCCGTCTTAACGGTTTCATAAAGCGGTTTGATTAAACCGCTAACATCACGGGTGATAAAACGAAATCCCTTATACCTTTTTACTGTTTTTGGTAAATGAACGACGTCAACGCAGGTAATATTATGCCCATTTCTCAGGAGCGCCTCACAGGGAACATCATGAAGACCGCCGGAGCCCAAAATCATTATGTTTGATTGTGGGTCTAATTTGTCTGCGACGTTTATAAGAAGTTCTTTACAGTTGTCCAGATGCGGTTGCCAGGCAATTTTACACCGTTTGGCCCTGGCTTCAATGGCTATTGCCTCACGCAGATAGCCCATTTTCCTTATATATGAAGGTGCAGGGGTGAAAAAATGCTGGACGGCCTCAAATATCATCAGGGGCTGATAGTATCGCTCATGTCTGGCGTATTTTGGGTTAGTAAAATATGTGATTTTGCCTGGGCAATCTGTTGATTGGTATTGGCCATTACAAGGTGGAATTCTTCAAGTGCTTCATCCGCCAATTTTATACCTGAGGGAATTTTAAGCGTTAGCGGGTTAACCTGGGTTCCGTTCATATAAACTTCATAGTGAAGATGCCGTCCGGTTACGCGACCCGTTGCCCCCACATAGCCAATTATCTGGCCCTGCTTCACACGAACGCCTTTCTTTATGCCACGTCCATATTTACTCATATGCGCATAGATGGTTTTATAGGTTCCGTTGTGACGGATGCGAACATAATTTCCAAAACTACCATACCAGCTTGCACGTTCGACGACGCCATCACCGGCCGCCATTATTGGTGTGCCTGTGGGCGCTGAAAAGTCGATCCCCTTGTGCATGCGGTTATATCCCAACACGGGATGTCGCCGATTGCCATAATAAGAAGAAAGCCTTGCTCCTTCGATCGGTGTTTTCATCAGTGCCCGTTTTGAGCTTTGGCCGTCTTCATGGAAATAATCTGCAAAATCTTCGCCTTCCGGCGTGTGGCGGTAAAGATTTATTTCCTTACCGCTCAGAACAAGCTTTGCAAATAAAATGTTTCCTTCCTGTACCCGGCGACCGTCTTCAGACAGCTTTCTTTCATAAAATATTTCAAACTGGTCGCCCTTTCTGATCTCACGTTGGAAATCAACATCATAACTGAATATCCTGATCAGGTCGACTATTACAACCTGCGGAAGCCCCTGTCTCTGCGCTGCAAGGAACAGGCTGTCTTCAATAATGCCGGAAGCATGGCGGGTTATAATCTGGCTTGGAAGTTCTTCGATATGGCTTGTATAATCATTGTCTGTGCGTTCAACGACGATCAGGTTGTCAAAATCCTTCTGCATTTCAATACGGCTAAGATCGCCTTGCGCCGTATATGCAATATCCATTTTCTGTCCGGCCTGGATGCGGCGAACATTGAAATGGTCACTAAACGCATTAATGGCGTTAAATGCGTCACGTCGTTCGGCCCCGCTATCTACTAAAGCATCCATCAGGCCCTGCCCGCGCTTAATGGTTAGTTCTTTAAATATATATTCTTCGGCTGCCGGGCTGTTATCTGCGTATAAATCTGACGCTGATATTTCTTCTTCAAGTTGGATGGTTGTTGCGGATGATTCTTCTGTTAAAGGGGTGTTTTCCACAGACGCTATATTTGTCTGCGCGGGTATTTCCGATGCCGTTTCCATTATAAGGCTTTCATCGTCGCCTTCAGAAAACAACAGTGTACTAAGCCCTGTTGACAAGCCAATAATAAAAAAAACAGCACCAAAGACATACCGGCGGTATTCTTTATATATATGTTCTATATACAGTCTGATGTTGAATTCCTTTTAACCCAGT
>JAUILB010000261.1 GCA_030432815.1 Alphaproteobacteria bacterium
GATTTGAACTGATTATCACGTGGTCTTAATGTTGAACCGGTTATGGTAAGCCGCTTTTTCATTACGGGTAAAATATTGAAATCTGCTCTAACCCCACCCTGAACCGCAATAATAACGAGACGCCCGTCTTCAGCAAGAGAGTTTACATTCCTGCCTACATAGTCACCCGCGACCATATCAAGTATGACATCAACGCCTTTATTATTTGTGATATTTTTTACGCTTTCAACAAAATCCTCATCCCTGTAGTTAATGGTGTGATCTGCACCAAGTGTTCTGGCTTGATGGCATTTTTCATCATTTCCTGAGGTGGTTATAACCTTTACGCCAAATGCTTTTGCAATTTGAATAGCGGTGGTGCCAATTCCTGATGTGCCACCATGAATAAGAACTATTTCACCTGCTTTTAATCCGGCTCTGTCAAACAGGTTGGACCAAACAGTGAAATAGGTTTCTGGAAGCGCAGCTGCCTGTTCCATGTTAAAAGCATGTGGAATTGGAAGGCAGCAACCTGAGTGCGCAACTGCATATTCAGCATATCCGCCACCGGAAAGAAGAGCACATACCTTGTCGCCAACTTTCCACATATCAACATTATGGCCAATTTCTGTAATGGTTCCTGCACATTCAAGCCCCATAATTGGAGAGGCTCCCTCTGGTGGCGGGTAAAACCCGTTACGCTGTACAATATCAGGACGATTTACTCCTGCAGCAGCAATTTTAATCAGCACTTCGTTGGGTGCGGGGCGCGGGATATCCATTTCAATAATTTCGAGATTATCGGCTGGACCAAATTCCTTGATATTTACGGCTTTCATTGTCTAATCCTAATTGACAGTCTGAGTATTTTATAGAGAATAGAAAGAGATGCGCAATAAATAATAGAGGATGAGATGGACGACGAAGAATTGGGTATTCCGAAGGGGTCTCTGCTTAAGCAGCTTAGAGAAGAAGATATTGGTGTACATAGCATAGACGTATTGAGAGATCGTGTTTCAATCCTGAAGGCAGAAATAGTCAGAACAGAAGAGATGATCAGACATAAAAAAACTGCCCACGAAGACGCGGACAGTTTTTTTAATTAGTTTATGGTAATTATGCTACTTCATCCTCAACAAGTTTTTTAACTTCTGCTGTTTTGTTGATTGCAATTGTGCGTGGTTTCAGATGCTCTGGCACTTCACGTTGTAAGTCGATCATCAGCAAACCGTTTTCAAAGGTAGCGCCGAGTACCTTGATTGTATCAGCCAGTCTAAAGTGGCGTTTAAAGGCACGTTTCGCGATGCCACGATGAAGGAAACGACTTTCATCGACGTCTTCTTCGCTACCGTCTGCTGAAATACTCAGTACACCATTATCCAGCTCAATATTCAGATCAGCTTCCGTAAACCCGGCAAGAGCCATGGTAATACGGTAGTCATCCTCATCAATTTTTTCGATGTTATATGGAGGATAAGAAACATCGCCGTTATGGGCGGCATTTTCAAAAATCCGGTTCATTTGGTCAAAGCCGATTGTTGACTTTAATAGTGGGGTAAAATCTAATGTTCTCATGATGTTATATCCTTTCTTTAAGCGATATTACCGTCAGTATTCCAATGGACAAACTGTCGGAGGTTCTATTATTGTAAAGCCTGGAATGCCCCGTTTGGCGACATTTATTTGCTTTACACGCTATAGATATGATGGCTTTTTTCTTTGTCAATATGTAAAGGCGATTTTAATATTTATGGTTTATTACTTATTAAATCAGGAGATCCGGAGAACAAATATGCTAGACAAAGCAATTGCGCAGGATGGAACAATTGATTCTTTGCTGCTCGATAAACTTTACTATGAATCACTTGACCTTAGTGAACTTGTTGTTGACTATTTTCAACGTAATAAGAAACAAAGTTTTCAGCATCTTGGTGTTGATGTCATGGGACTTTATACCCTCGAATGTAATCGCATCACATCGGGTATTATGGCTGCTATGTCATGGTGCCTTATGCAAAAAGGGGTAAGGTCAGGTGAGGTTTCTGTTGCCGAGGCTTCCATGAAAAAATCCCGCCTTAGCAGTGCGGATTTGTTTGATATGCCCTTGGGTTGCGATGAAAATAAATTGCCTTCTGATTTTATCAGCTACAGTAAACGGGTGCGCGCACTCTATGCTAAGATTGTGCGTCTTGACCGCATTATTTATGAGATTGATAAAGGTGATGAAAATCCGGTCCATCGCATGATCGGCAAGATTGAAGATATATAAAAATTAAAAAGGCCTCCACATTTGGAAGCCTTAAAAATTTTGATAATCTCAAAAATTTATTTGGATAGTTTGAAGTTGGCAAAGCGCTTGTTAAATTGCGCAACACGTCCTTTATCCTGAACCTGCTTAGTGCCGCCAACCCAGGCTGGGTGCGATTTCGGGTCAATATCCAATGTCAGGGTGTCACCTTCGTTACCCCATGTGGAGCGTGTTTCATAAGATGACCCGTCTGTCATAACCACAGTAATTGTGTGGTAATCCGGGTGAATGTCTTTTTTCATTTTAATCTCTTTTCAATCTCATTGAGTAAAATTCCAACTCTACTCGAGCATTTTCGTTGCGCTTATATAACGAAGTGCTGGTTTAAGTGCAAGAAGGAATGTCATATTTTTAGCTGTTTTGATTAAAAAAGCACCAGATTCCGGATCAATCATTGTTTGTATATCATTCAGGTGCTATATCGCATGGCGGTAAAACTAATAACTGAATACACAATAAATATGGCTGACGAAAATAATAATCATCAAATTAATAGGCGAACAGAAGATGCGCCAAAGGGAAAAGCAAGTGAAATCAGCCTTTTGTGGGTGTTTTTAAAACCTTATAAGGCTACCGTTATTAAGGCGATGATTGCGCTTGTTGCTGCTGCGGGGGCGACACTTGCGATTCCACAGGCCATCAGGCGTATAGTGGATATGGGTTTTGGGTCTGTCAGCATAGAATTTATCAATTTTTATTTTCTGGCACTTCTTGGAATTGCACTTGTGCTCGCGATGGCAACATTTGCACGGTATTATCTGGTTACCTGGCTCGGGGAACGAGTCGTGACAGATATTCGCCGTGAAGTGTTTGGTAAGATACTGACTTTAAGTCCGGTATTTTTTGAACAGAACCGTTCAGGTGATATTTTATCGCGTCTGAATACGGATACAACAGTTATCCAGTCTATCGTAGGATCCACCGCTTCGGTTGCACTCAGAAACCTGATCACCATGATGGGTGGTCTTGTTATGATGCTTTATACCAACTGGCTGCTTACAACATATGTGTTTTTGCTGCTACCCTTCATTGTTATGCCACTTATATTTTTTGGCCGCAAGGTACGTGCCTTAAGCCGAGTTTCGCAGGATAAACTTGCTGATGCTAGTGCAACGGCCAATGAAACGATTGGCGCTGTTCAAACTGTCCAAAGTTATACCCAGGAAGCATTTGAGAATACAAAATATAAAGGTTTCATTGAAATTGCTTTTGGTGCCGCCGTCGACCGTACAAAAATGCGCGCAATATTGACATTTTTAATCATTTTGCTTGTTTTTGCGGCGGTGGATCTTGTTTTGTGGCTTGGTGCCCGGGATGTTATCGCAGGGAATATATCCGGTGGTGAACTAACTGCATTTATTATTTATGCCGTGCTTGTAGCGGGCGCTATGGGTGCGCTTAGCGAAGTTTACGGTGAATTACAAAGAGCCGCCGGTGCAACGGCAAGATGTCTTGAAATAATCGCGACAGAAAGCGAAATTAAGTCTCCTGAAAATCCGGTCTCCTTTCCTGTGCCGGCACGCGGGGAGCTTGCATTTAATAATGTGACGTTTGCTTATCCGGCAAGACCATCGGAAAATATTCTTGATCATTTTAATCTTGAAGTGCGGGGAGGGGAAACGGTTGCTATTGTGGGGCCATCAGGTGCTGGAAAAACAACGGTGTTCCAATTGTTGCAGCGTTTTTATGATCCGCAGGAAGGTACAATTACCATTGATGGTGTTGCGCTTACCGATGCAGACCCGGTTGATGTCAGACGACAACTCGGTGTTGTTAGTCAGGAAAGTATGATATTTGCCACATCAATTGTGGATAACATTCGTTATGGTAATCAGGATGCGACGGATGAAATGATCGCCGAAGCGGCCCGCGCGGCCCGTGCCGATGAATTTATTGATCGGCTGCCCGACGGAATGAATACATATTTGGGTGAGCGGGGGACGCGACTTTCCGGTGGGCAACGTCAGCGTATCGCCATTGCAAGGGCTGTATTACAGGACGCGCATATCTTATTGCTGGATGAGGCAACA
>JAUILB010000262.1 GCA_030432815.1 Alphaproteobacteria bacterium
CTTGAAGATCCAAAGGTAAAGGCGGATGTTACGAAGAAAGCCGAAGCCGTAATACAGGACGGATGCATTTACGGTTCAAATACATCCACCTTACCGATCACCATGCTCGCCAAATCATATGGCCATCAAGACAAGTTTATTGGCATTCATTTCTTTTCTCCGGTCGATAAAATGCCGCTTGTTGAAATAATTCTTGGCAAGAATACTGGGGATGAAGCATTGGCAAAAGCTCTTGATTATGTTCGTCAGATAAGAAAAACACCGATCGTTGTCAATGACAGTCGTGGTTTTTATACCAGCCGCTGCTTCATGACTTATCCGCTTGAAGCATCAAATATGCTGGCGGAAGGAGTTGCCCCTGCCCTTATTGAAAATAGTGGTGTTTACGCCGGCATGGCTGTTGGACCTTTTGCTGTCAATGATGAAGTTGGTATTGACCTAAGTCATCATATCGGAGAAGCAACCAAAGCAGCATTAGGGGATAAATTTCAGAAAGAAGCCAGTCATGATGTAATCGAAACGTTATTTAATCTTGGCCGTAATGGTAAAAAGAACCGAAAAGGATTTTATGAATATCCTGAAGAAGGTAAAAAATTTCTCTGGCCGGGCCTTGCTGACCATTATCCGGTTTCGGGTGAGCAGCCATCACAGGAGGAAGTCACCAAGCGGTTACTTTACCGACAGGCGTTGGAGGTTGTACGATGCATGGACGAAAATGTCGTAACGGCAGCCGAAGATGCTGATATTGGTGCCATTTTCGGTTGGGGATTTGCACCATGGACAGGCGGGCCGATCAGCATGATTGATACGATTGGTGTTTCAAAATTTGTCGATGAATGCGATGAGCTTAGTAATAAATACGGTCCTGCCTTTAAGGTGCCTGATTCACTTCGCAAAATGCAACGTGATGGAACATCGTTTTATAGTCAGTAAGTATGATTAAATCTTGCAACTGATAAGGCCTTGTGAGATATACTCTACGCACAGAAATTAAAGAAAATATACAGACGGGGTGTCAAAATGATCAAAACCAAACTAATCCGGGCTGTTTTAGCGTTAGTGACAGCCACGATGCTTTTTGCCAGTCAGGCATTTGCTGAATGGACGCTTGATGCAGCTAATTCCAACATTTCCTATGGAACCATAAAAAATTCCATGATTGGCGAAAGCAATACATTTAAAACAATCTCCGGAACGATTGATGACAACGGGCATATTAATATTGATATAGCACTGGCTACCGTCGATACCCAGCTTGAGCTTCGCGACCAACGCATGCGCGACATTGTTTTTAAAGTTGCTGAAAATGCATCTGCCAAACTTTCCGGCGATATGAATTTAGAAGCTCACCAAGATCAGGAAATTGGCACCAGCCGTGTTATTGAGGCAACAATCGGGCTTGAACTAGTAGGTGAAAAACTGGAACATGATGTAATGCTTGTTGTCACGCGCCTTGCTGAAAACAAGGTTATGGTAACACCCCACGGCGTTATGTTTATTGATGCGGATGAATATGAACTTCTGGATGCAATTGAAGAGCTTCGTAATCTGGCAGGCCTTGATAGCATTGCATCTGTGGTGCCCATGTCGTTTTATCTAACATTTACAAAATAGGACCTAAATAAGAAAATGACCAGAAGACTAGCTAAAGTAGCTCTGGGTGCCGGACTGCTTTGCCTGCCCCTACTTCCAAATAACTTACATGCGGAAGTAACCCCCGAACAATTTAATCTACTTATGATTGCTTCCAAAAAAGATGGCGGCAAGGATTTTGCAACACTTGTTGAATTGCTGATCGCAGCTAATCCGGAAGACGAGGCGGAAATCAGGGAAGTGGCGATGCAAATCATGCCTGAACCAGCACCTGAACCGGAGCCTGCCCCACCGCCGCCACTTGTTTCTGATGACAGTATTTTTTCTGATAGCACCGCCGAAAGAGTATCCAATGCCTTCCTTCCTGGCTGGGAAAAGGAAGTTGAACTTACAGGTGTATTTACAACGGGTAATACGGATCAGAAATCATTTGGCGCAGCAACAAAATTCTTCAGGGAAGCCGACCCGTTTCAACAAACCATCACAACCTATTTTGATTTTAACACCAGTGATGGTGTGACAAACAAAAGACGGTATGGTGTTGCATTTAAAAATGATTACAGCGTAAGTGACATTTCATATGTATCCGGCTTTGCCAGCTTTGAAGGGGACAGTTTTGGTGCATTCAACAAACGTTTCACACTCAATGCCGGTTATGGTGTCCGCGTGTTCGATAATGACAGTTATAAATGGAACGTCGAAGCCGGTCCTGCCGTGCTAATTACCAAGCCGGCCGCAGTGGACGACTATGAAACAGACATCACCGCCTATGTATCCAGTTTATTTTCATGGAACATTAATGAGCGCAGTGATTTTGAAAATGAAACAAAAGTTTATGTCGGTAATAAAATCGTTATCGAAAATAAATCGGATTACACCCTACAGATAAGTGGCGCACTTAGCAGTAAATTGTCATTTGACGTGATTTATAACCGCGATGCGCCTATTGGTCGTAAGAAAACAGACACAATTACACGTGTTGGAATTCTTTACGACTTCTAAACCGGGTTGGGCCCTGCCATCTGCAGGGCCTAAGCCAGATATTCCTTTAGTAAAGCAACCATCTGGTCCACATCACTGTTGGATGTGAACATATGGTTGGAAATGCGGATTGCATTATACTGCGGTAGCCGCTTAATGGTGATGCCTTTATCACGCATTCC
Organism: Alphaproteobacteria bacterium; assembly: GCA_030432815.1. Classification (GTDB taxonomy): domain Bacteria; phylum Pseudomonadota; class Alphaproteobacteria; order Sphingomonadales; family Emcibacteraceae; genus Pseudemcibacter. The sequence continues at coordinate 2,757 of JAUILB010000262.1, forward strand.
ACCGAAAACTTCGCCATTTTGCACATCTTCATTCAGACTAAAGCTGATAATTGCAGAAGAAAGTTCAGGATTATCCGGACTGATAATATCAATTTTGTCCAGTTTTGAAAGTTCAGCGCGACAATAATCGGCAAGTGCCATACACCGTGCCTCTATACGCCGGGTTCCAATCGCCATGTGCCATTCAAGAACGTCACCAAAGCCGATGATATTAGGGGCGTTTCTTGTACCCGAAGAATGCGAATAAACACCGTAACCGCCTGTAATAAAGACGTTATTCACCAAATTTTGAATATCTTTCTTAAGATAAAGTATCCCCGTCTCCTTCGGTCCCATAATCCATTTATGGCCGCTACATGCATAAACATCACATCCCATGTCATGTAAATCAATATGGAGCATACCCGGTGCCTGGGCACCATCAACGATGAAAAGTATATTGCGCCCCTCGATCAATTTGGATACCTCCTTAATCGGCCAGCGCAGACCCGTTACTGTTTCAACATGGCTAAGAAGCAAAAGTCGGGTTTTATCCGTGATATTTGCGGAAATCAGATCAAGAAGTTCCTGTTTGTTATTTGCCGGATAGGGCATGGTTATTTTGTTGATCACCGCCCCTTTTGTATCACGCAGAAAATCAAGTCCGGTTTCTGCGCCACCATGTTCGTGATTGGTGGTCAGGATTTCATCACCCGCCTGCCATTCTATCCCGGAACACACAGTGCTGATCCCTTCGGTTGTATTACGGGTAAGAATAATTTCATCCTCATCCGCTCCCATAAATGACGCCACCTTACCACGGGTGAGTTCCATCTGCTGCCCCATTGGCCCAAAATTTTCAATTGCTGGGTTCGATTCCAGACGCATCATAAGAGCAGTTATTTTATCATATATCAGCCTAGGCGCTGGGCCCAAAGTCCCTGTGTTCAGATAAACCAGATTATCTTCCAGCATGAGCTGATTTTTGACTTCGGCAAATAACTGATCATCGGCAAGGTTCCCACTGTCCGCAAAATTAATACCCTGCGCGAGCACTTTTTGGCCGGCAAATCCTGCTGCGATTAATGAGCTTAAACCTAATTTTTTAAGAAGACCACGACGTGTGTCGATGAGCTTATTTTCAGATATAAAATTATCCATTCTGCTTCCTGTTTGCTTTTTTTGCAGTATAGACGGGATAAAAATCAGATGTACAGTATTTATTCGCCCAACATATGAAGTGCTATGGTTCTTTTATGGGCATGTGCGCGATGCTCAAAAATATAAATACCCTGCCACGTGCCAAGCACCATGTCACCACCTGCTATCGGGATGCTAAGCTGCGTTTGATTTAACGCTGATTTGATATGGGCGGGCATATCATCCGGACCTTCCGCATTATGACGGTATAGGCGCGGATCATCGGGCACCAGTTTTCTAAAAAAATTATTGAGATCAAAAAGCACATCCGGATCCGCATTTTCCTGTATCGTCAGAGATGCCGACGTATGGCGTATAAATATTGTCAGTAGCCCCTCGTTTATGCCCTGTTCGCGCGCCCACATACGAACCGGACCTG
>JAUILB010000007.1 GCA_030432815.1 Alphaproteobacteria bacterium
CGTCATTGATTAATTGCTTCAGGCTTTCACCAATTTTTTCCAGATACATATACACATCCCCTTCTTGAAACCATAAAAAACTATGTTCTTATATTCCATTGATTGTCAGTTTTTTCGTGCTTTCCAGGCCATTGCGGATTGTCGCAAGCGGGTCTTCCGGTTCGTCATGCTCAACAAAAAAATGCTTAAACCCTGCCTGGCCTATACGGCTTAAATATCTTTCGAAATCAATAGTCCCTTTGCCCACATCGGCAAACCAACGGTTTTCATCCATATCCTTCAAATGGCACATGGGGAAGCGTCCCGGATAAAGGTCAAAAAGCATAAAAGGATCAATCCCGGCGTAGGTTATCCAGTAAAAATCCATTTCAATTTTCATTAGCTCAGGATCAGTCTGGTCGAATATAAGTTTATAGGGTAGCTCACCCTCCAGTTCCATAAATTCAAAATCATGATGGTGATAGCCAAACTGTATACCGGCATCCTTGCACATATGACTGGCAACATTAAGTTTTTCGACAAGTGACTTATACTGATCCAACCTTACTCTGTCCTCTGGCGGCACCCAGCCCATAATCAGATATTCCTGCCCGATTGTATGGGCATCTTCAATAAATGTTTTTAAAGTTTCCACCTCTAGCTGGATAGGGTCCATATGACGGGACACGCATTTAAGACCGTTCTGATCAAGAGCGTTTCTAAACTCCCTGGCTGTCCCACCAAGATTTATAATAGCTTCGACTTCCTTGAAGCCCATCTCTGCAATCTGTTCAATTGTTTTAGGCATATTTTCCGCTATCAGATGCCTTACAGTATAAAGTTGGACCCCGTAATTGGTAATTTTTTGCCCTTCAGCCGCCGCACTCAATAATCCGGTCATCCCTGCCATACTTGCCAAACTTGCACCCGCCGCTGTTTTTATAAATTTTCTTCTGTCCATATCTTACCTCTCTATAATAGGTTCGCCTTTATTTGCGTTACGGCATAATCCACTGCACGCGCTGTAAATGCCATATAACTCAGTGATGGGTTTTGGCATGCCGACGACGTCATAAATGATCCATCGGTGATAAAGACATTATCGACATCATGACACTGATTAAATTTATTTAAGACCGACGTTTTCGGGTCATGTCCCATTCTCGCCGTACCCATTTCATGAATACCGATCCCGGGGGCCGCATTTTCATTCAGATACCCTTGGACATTTTTAAGTCCAAGGTCTTTAAGCATTTGTACCGAATCCTTCACAATAGCACGGCGCATCTTCCAGTCATTTTCACCATATTCACAATCCACATGCAGCAGCGGGATACCCCATTTATCTTTTTTGGTTTTATGAAGCCGTGCATGATTTTTAAAGTCAGGCAGCATTTCCCCAAACCCGCCAATATTAAATTGCCATTTACCAGGTGTTTTAAAGCTTTCCTTAAAATCAGCACCGAAACCCTTTTCACCGATACGGTCACGCCACTCCACGCGCGAAGCACCGCCCTGAAAACCATAGCCACGGTAATATTCTTCTTCCTGACCATTCAGGTTTTGATAACGGGGAATATAAATGCCTGTTGCCCGGCGACCGATATAGTAACGGTCTTCGAACCCGTCAAAATCACCACTGGCCCCCTGGGCATAAAGGTGATCCATGATATGATGCCCTAGAACCCCGCTACTATTGGCAAAACCATTTTTGAAATGCTCGCTTGTAGAATTAAGCATTATCTGCGTCGTCCCCAGTGTCGACGCACACATAAAAATGACCTTTGCTGTGTATGTTTTTCCCTGCTTTGAATGTGCATCTATGACCCTGACCCCAGTCGCGCGTTTTGTTTTTGGATCATATATAAGGCTATGGGCGATGCTATCCGTCACAACCGTTAAGTTACCGGTACGCTTTGCAGCCGGTAATGTTGCCGACTGCGATGAAAAATACGCCCCGAACGAACAACCCCGCTGGCATTGATCACGGTTCTGACAGGTTCCCCTACCAAGTTCCAATTGTTCTTCGGTTGGTTTGGTAAGATGAGCTGCCCGTCCAATGATCAGCCGACGGTGCTCATAAAGTTCTTCCATGCGTTCCTTAATCACTTTTTCAACGCAATTAAGCTCCATGGGCGGTTGAAATTTTCCATCCGGAAGCTGCGAAAGTCCGTCATTATTTCCGGTTATACCCGCAAAAGTTTCCACATGGTCATACCATTTTTTTATATCTGCATAACGCACCGGCCAGTCAATACCATGACCATCACGCTTGTTAGCACCAAAATCCAGATCACCAAGGCGGTAACTCTGCCGGTGCCAGGTAAGTGAACGACCACCAAGATGATATCCCCTGATCCAGCTAAACGGTTTTCCTTCTTCCTGACTATAGGGATGATCAAGGTCATTTACAAAAAACTGTTTGGTACTATCCAGAAACGCATAACACCTTTTTTGAATGTCATGGTTCTTATCTGCGATTTTACGGTCTACCTTATCACGAAATTTCATTTCCCACGGGCCAAGCCCTTCCCCCACATAATCGGTTCGATGTTCAACATGGCGACCACGTTCAATAACAAGGGTTCTCATCCCTTTTTCTGTAAATTCCTTGGCGGCCCATCCACCAGACATACCCGAACCAACCACAATTGCATCAAAATCAGCCATTTATAAACTCCCTTGTTTCATCAGGGTTGATGCATAATCAACCGCGCGCGCCGTAAACGCCATATAGGTCAGTGATGGGTTTTGGCATGCCGACGATGCCATTGCAGAACCATCTGTAATAAAGACATTATCAACATCATGACACTGGTTAAAACCATTTAACACTGATGTTTTAGGGTCCCGACCCATCCGCGCTGTACCCATTTCGTGAATACCAAGACCAAGAGAATCTTCAGTATTATAAGTTTGAATATTCGTAAGACCCACACGCTTCATAATATCTGCAGCTTCATCCATCATTGCTTTACGGATTTTTTTATCATTATCTCCAAATCTGGCGTCAATATGCAGTTGTGGAATTCCCCACTTGTCTTTTTTTGTCTTATGAAGCGTCACCCGGTTATTGGCAGCAGGGAGCATTTCGCCGTATCCTTCCAAATTTATTTCCCACACACCCGGCGTTTTAAAGCTTTCCTTGAAATCAGCACCAAAACCTTTTTCGCCAAGTCTGTCGTTCCATCCCTTGCGGCGACCGCTGCCCTGAAAGGCATAACCACGAATAAAATCTTCTTCATCATGTTTAAGATTGGTAAAGCGCGGAAGATAAATACTATTCGGTTTACGCCCGATATAATAATGATCCTTAAATCCATCTATTTCCCCAGTTGCCCCGGCAAAACAAAGATGATCCATCAGATATCGTCCAACAGAATCACTGCCATTGGCGAAACCATTTTGAAAACTATCACTGACTGAATTCAGAAGTATCTGTGTCGTCCCAAGTGTCGATGCACATAAAAATATCACCCGCGCCCAGTATTCTTTGGTTTCTTTTGTTACGGCATCAATAACCCGCACACCAGTGGCTTTCCCGCTGCTATCATCGTAAATGACGCTATGAACAATGCTATTGGTAACGGTGGTTAAATTTCCCGTTAAGTTTGCTGCGGGCAAAGTTGCTGATTGCGATGAAAAATACGCCCCCAGTGAACAGCCGCGCTGGCACTGATTGCGCGATTGACAGGTCCCCCTGCCAAGTTCCGTATGTATCGGCTGCGGATCCGTTAAGTGCGCGCAACGCCCGGGAATAAGTATTCTATCATCATATAAATCATTAATTCGGCGCGCGAATTCTTCTTCAGCACAGTTAAACCCGATTGGCGGCAGGAACACACCATCGGGAAGCTGTTCAAGACCTTCTTTTGAACCGCTAACACCAACAAATTTTTCCACATAGTCATACCAACGCGCCAGATCATTATAACGAACAGGCCAGTCGGTACCGTATCCGTCACGGGCATTGCTTTCAAAATCCATCGCGCTCCAACGATAACTCTGGCGGTGCCAAAGCAGTGAACGCCCACCAAGATGAAAACCTTTAATCCATTCAAAATTGGTGCCCGTTTCTTTTGAATAGGGATGGTCTACGTCATCCGCAAAGAAATGTTTTGTGCTGTCCTTGAACGCGTAGCAGCGCTTTTGCACCGGGTAGCGCTCATCCGCAAGGCTGCGATCAACATCATCCCTGAATTTAAGTTCCCACGGGTCTTTATTTTCGCCAATATAATCTTCGCCATGTTCCACATGGCGACCACGTTCGACAAGGAGGGTTTTAAAACCCTTTTCACAGAATTCTTTCGCCGCCCATCCGCCGGATATGCCGGACCCGACAATCAGCACATCAAATTGTGGTTCTGTGGTTTTAATCCTGTCCATTAGGTCGCCCAGGTCCGTCCGACCTGTTCAAACGGCACACATCCCTGATAAGGGCCGGGATACTGTTCGTAACGAAGTTCTTCTTCAGCACCAATCTGCGATGAAAAATAGCCAATGAGGGTCAGTTCCTTAAATTCGGCAAAGAATGTTTTTTCATCACTTTCTTCATTATCAAGTGCCATGAGTATTGCAGTTCTACCCGCTTCATCACGTGTCATAAATGATGGATCAACGGCATTAAGGCCGGTCATGAAATTTACGCGCTCATCCTCATAATACCAGTCGCCGACAATTGCGTGAATATAATCATGCACAAGGGCCGATTTGGCACCCGGAGTATCGGTATCCGGGATAATCATCTGCGCAATTTCAGCAACCAGTTCAAGCTGATCCGCCGTAAAAACCGGGTTATCAACATTGATAGCATCCTGCGCAAATGCACCTGACATAACACCCGCAATAACATTGGCGGACAAGGCACCGCCTGTCATTATTGCCACATTTTTAAGTAGCTTTCTTCTGTTAATCTCATCCATAACGTTCCCTTATATTCCCAGTATTTTTTTGTTTAAGTCGGGATCTGACCCGGTACCGGCAAAATCGTCGAAGCTTGATTCCGTAGGTCTGATAATATGATCACGTACAAATTCTGCACCTTCACGTGCGCCGTCTTCCGGATGTTTCATGCAACATTCCCATTCAACAACAGCCCAACCATCAAAATCATGTTGCGTAAGGGCACTGAATATTGCCCTGAAATCCACCTGTCCGTCACCAAGAGATCGGAAACGTCCCGGTCGATCAATCCATGCCTGATAGCCTCCGTAAACACCGCTGCGGCCATTACAATTTAGCTCCGCATCCTTGACATGGAACATTTTAATGCGTTCATGATAAATATGGATAAATTCAACATAATCCATGCCCTGCAAAATCAAATGACTTGGATCATAAAGTATGTTTGCCCGAGGGTGGTGATCCACTGCATTAAGAAACATTTCAAAACTGGCACCATCATGCAGGTCTTCACCCGGATGGATTTCGTAACATACATCAACACCGACATCGTCAAACGCATCTAAAATGGGCCGCCAACGCCTTGCTAGCTCTTTAAATCCTTCCTCAACCAGTCCTGCCGGCCTTTGCGGCCATGGATAAACCGTATGCCATAATAATGCGCCTGGGAAAGTAACATGCGCAGTTAGTCCGAGCCGCTTGCTTGCTTTCGCCGCGAGCATTAATTGCTCCGTCGCCCATTTTTCCTTTGCCTGATGATCATCTTTGGCGTGATCCGGGCCAAATCCATTAAAAAGGGTATCATACGCCGGATGGCAGGCAACCAGTTGCCCTTGAATATGAGTGGAAAGTTCCGTTATTTCCACACCATATTTGGCCGCGGTTGCTTTTAATTCATCACAATAATCCTGATCAGCTGCAGCACGTTCAAGATCAAACAGCCGCCCGTCCCATGTAGGCACCTGAACACCGACATACCCGATTGATGATGCCCACTTTACAATCGCTTCAAAGCTATTAAATGGTGCTTCGTCACCAGCAAACTGCGCCAGAAACAGCGCGGGACCCTTAATTTGTCTCATGTTCTGCCCTTAAATATCAATTTTTGTCCATTTTTGATCAGAATTACTGTTCTTCACCACAGCATCCACAAACGCCATCCCGCGCACGCCTTCATTAATTCCAATCAGATCATGCCCGCGGTAATCACGGTCTTTTGCCCGGATCGCTTCGGCAAAACCTGTATATAGATTTGCAAATGCTTCAAGATACCCTTCAGGGTGCCCTGATGGAACCCGGCAAGCTGCATATGCTTCAGCATAAAGATTATTTTTATCAACCCCGGCGGTATAAACCTTCATCACAGAACCATGCGGCTTATGGATTAGTTCATATGGCTTCATCTGGTGCCATTCAAGACCGCCTTTTTCACCATAAATTTTAATCTTCAGCGCATTTTCCTCACCGGCACATATCTGACTGGCTGTGAGGGCACCTGACGCACCATTTTCCATGCGAAATAAAACTGATCCGTCATCATCAAGCTGCCGGCCTTTTACATAAATATTAAGATCCGCACATACCTCTGTCATCATAAGCCCAGAAATATATTCAGCCAGATTATGCGCATGGGTACCAATATCACCAAATGCTCCGCTGATCCCTGAGCGGCTTGGATCTGCCCGCCATTCCGCCTGCTTATTTTTACCTGATTTTTCAACGAAGTCTGATAACCAGCCTTGCGGATATTCAACAAGAATTTTGCGAATTTCACCGAGCTTCCCATCCTTTACCATTGCCCTCGCCTGTTTGACCATCGGATAACCAAGATACGTATGCGTAAGCCCATATAATAGACCGGATTTTTCAACCAGCGATTTAAGTACCTTCGCTTCTTCAAGGTTAAGCGTCGCCGGCTTATCGCTCATTACATGAAAACCGGCTTCAAGAGCCGCCGCCGCCGGAGGAAGATGCATATGATTAGGTGTTACGATTGAAACAAAATCCATTCGTTCGCCGGCTGGCAATGCCGATTCACGCACCATCATCTGGTTAAAATCAGCATAGATACGTTCAGGATCAAGAAAAAGGTCCGCGCCAGTTTGCTTTGATTTTTCAAAATCACTGCTGAAAGAGCCACAAACCAACTCAATCTGATTATCAAGGCGCGCAGCCATCCGGTGAACTTCACCGATAAATGCGCCGGGGCCACCCCCAACCATTCCCATTTTTATTCTACGATTAGATTTACTTACAATTTCTGACATTGATATCCCCAGCTTTTCTTTCATTCATACAAAAAATGTAATCAATTACATTTTAATTGGCAAGGTATAAATCCTTGTGTACTATAGCCCACAAATATTAGGAAAAATATTTATAATTTATTGGGTATTCGTAGTATGGCGACCATTCGTGATGTTTCAAAAATTGCCGGCGTATCGGTTGCCACCGTTTCCAGAACCCTAAGCAAGCCGGACAAAGTTTCTGAAAAAACCAGAAAACTTGTCAATGACGCTATAAAACAGACAAATTACAAACCAGATATATTGGCCCGTAATTTTAGAACACGAAAGTCCTCAACAATCGTGGTTCTGGTACCTGATATTGCCAATCCTTTCTTTTCACGTGTCATTCGTGGCATTGAGCAAACAGCGCAGCGCCTTGGTTATGCTGTACTCCTTGGTGATACACAGGGGCTCCGGGAGCGTGAAATCACATATGCTAATATGGTATATACATCGCAGGCCGACGGCATTATTCAACTGGACTGTCATATTCCGTTCGAAGATAAAAATGACTGTACATCCCCTATTGTTAATGCCTGTGATTGTGTACGCGGCTCTAACATGCCAACTGTACAGCTTGATAATGTGGCCGCTGCAAAAGAAATGGCAAAACATATAATTTCTCTTGGTCATACGGATATAGGTATTATATCCGGTCCGGAAAACAGTACTATTACAAATGATCGTTTGCGTGGTTTCAAACAGTCTCTCGAAGAAGCAGGACTAAGCTATAATCCTGCAAACAGGATGTTTGGCGATTATTCATTACCCTCCGGTGCTATGGCCGCAAGCGATTTACTGTCAAAACCCATACCGCCAACAGCCATCATGTGCATGAATGATGAAATGGCAATTGGAGCTATAAGACAAGCAAAAAAAATGGGATTTTCGGTTCCTGACGATATTTCTGTTACTGGTTTTGATGATATAAGTTTTGCGGAATTTTTTGATCCGCCCCTTACAACGATTTCACAGCCTGCAGAAGAATTTGGCTCAAACGCAATGGAAATGTTATTTGACCTTATAAACAATAAAGAACCGGAAAGTAAAAATATACTTCTTCCCTTTAATCTGGTCATTCGTGAAAGTACGGGAAATAAAAAATGAAAATAAAATTTTTATTAGGCGCAGTAGCACTCATAACTAACGCTGCCTGTGCTGAACAAAAAGAAGAAAACTGGGTTTCAATTTTTAACGGCGATAATCTTGATGGATGGACCGTAAAATTCAGTGGTTATGAACTAGGTGAAAATTATAAAAACACCTTCCGGGCCAGAGACGGTATTTTATCAGCAAATTACGACGATTATGAAAATTTCAACGCGGAATGGGGCCATGTTTTTTATAAGGAAAAACTATCTCATTACCGTCTTCGACTGGAATACCGCTTTACGGGTGATACGATCCCCGGTGCCCCCGACTGGGCAATAAGAAATAACGGCATTATGTTTCATACGCAATCACCAGAAAGTATGGAAATTATTCACGGCTGGCCGGTATCACTGGAATTTCAACTACTTGGCGGATTAAGCGACGGGAATAAGCGCCCGACAGGAAACGTATGTACCCCTGGCACACATATTCTTATAAATGGGAAGCTTGTTAAACAGCATTGTATAAATTCCACATCCAAAACTTTCGATGGAGATCAATGGGTTAAAGCTGAACTAGAAGTAAAAGATGACGAAATAATCCGACACTATATAAATGGAGAGCTGGTTTTCGAATATACAAAACCGATTGCCGATGCGAACGATCCGGAACAGCCAGCACATCCCTATGCTGATGGCTTACCCGTTAAAGAAGGTTATATTGCCCTTCAGGCAGAAGGCCATCCAACAGATTTTCGTAATATTGAACTTCTAAAATTGAATTGATTTTAATCACAAAAACATACCGGAATAATATCCGGCAGCACCAAATAGTGCTGGTTGTTCTTCAAGTATAAGCTGGGTTTTTATATCTTTCACAAAAGGCAAATTTTCATTTTCTTCAAATTTCTTCCTGAAATCACTATCCAGGAAAAAACCTTTAATTTTTGGGATAACCCCTCCAGTTAAATAAACACCACCCGTCGCATTGAATGTACCTGCCATATCACTGGCAAAGCACCCTAGCATTCCGGAAAACACCTTAAATGTCTGAATAGCATCACTGTCATTTTCTTCTGTAGCTTTTTGGTTTATCTTCGCCGGATGAATTTTCACGTTATGATGGCCATTTACTACACCCAATGCATAATAAATATGACTTAGCCCCCTACCCGCCACCAGATCCTCAACCGAAAGACGATGATATTCTTTTTCGAAAACTTTAAATATTTCTTTTTCAAGATGTCCGCTTGGTGCAAAGCCGATATGGCCACCTTCACTTGCAATGGCCTTCCATTTTTTTCCTACAGATACAAGCGCTCCTATACCAATACCTGTTCCTGGACCTACAACAATTTTATTACCATATTCTTCTATTTCACCGCCGCCAATCTGCAACAATTGATCATCCCGAAGTAGTGGTAGTGAGCATGCCTTGGCACAAAAATCATTAAGAACTTTGACTTCTTCCATCTTAAGAAAAGGTGCCAGTTCCGATTGTTTAAATTGCCATGTACCATTTGTCATGGACACATCGTCCTTATTGACCGGTCCTGCAAACGCGATAGCCGCACGTTTTGGTTTCGCACCAATATCGTTAAGGTAATCGGTTATAGCATCTTCCAGATAGAGCCAGTTTTCCGTCTGTAATACGGATAGTTTATCCAATTTTATATTTTTATTTTCATCTATACTGGCTAGGGCAAAGCGAACATTTGTTCCCCCAACGTCACCAACTAAAAATTCTGAACCCATTTAACGACCGTTCCCAAACCTTGTAAACATTATTTTATAACCTAAATTCACCATTATAATAAGACAAAGTCAATATAACAGCCCCCCTTAGCCAAATTGAAAAGTTATTCCGCCCAATAAAGTGTAACAGGAACATTTGACTGGTTTAACAAATAACTGATAGGCAGATGTTCACTTACATTTTTTACTGCCTGCTCAAATACCGCAAGCTTGGACTTTCCAAAAAACAGTAAAATGATATTCCTGGTACTCAGAATAGCCTTATAACTCATTGTAATTCTGTCATGTTCATCCCCATCACGCCTGATGGGATAGCAAAGAGAACTTCCATCTAAATCCATAGCTTTTTTTGTATCATCCAGATAAGGAAAAAGAGATGCGAAATGGCCATCCTCCCCCATACCAAGCAATACGGCATCAAATGGCATTGGCATTTTTTTTAGCTTTTCCTCAACCGCTGGTGAGCATGCAATGGGATTTTCCCCTTCAACTTTTAAACCAATATAATGTGCCGCTCTCGCTTTATTTACTAACAATGTATTTCTTATCATTTTTTCGTTACTGTCAGCGTGCCCGGGCCCAACCCATCGTTCATCCGTCGGCGCAAACCAGACTTTTTCCCAGTCAAAATTTGTATTTGACATTTTTTCATAAAGTTGTGCTGGTGTTGAGCCACCGGAAAGAAGCATTGATCCCTCATCACGTTCATCAATCCCCTGCCGTAACATTGAAATTATATTAGCCGACAGCTCTTCAACCAGTTCGGTTCGCGATATATATTTTTTTAATTCTAGCAAATTTTATTCCAGTGACGGCCCTTCAGAGCCTGCTTCATATTGCTGCATTTCCAAATTTATCTCTGACCAAGCCTGTCGAATACCGTCTATCCATTCCCATGATGCAAGTATCTCATCACCCCTGACGAAATAAGTCTGATCACTTTTTATCACTTCCCTCAGCAGTCTTTCATAGGCTTCGGGCACTCTCATTCTTGGTTCATCACCACTATTCAGGTCCATTTGGTTTTGGTGCCTGTTAAGCGCGGCGCCAGTTCCCATTAGTTTTTTCATCAAAAGATTTATGGATACAGTTAAGGCCGGCTGTATTTGAATAGTAAGCTGATTACTATCCGGTTCATGATACAGATCATTTTCCGGCTTCTTAAATGTAATTGTTATTTCAGCATGACGGTTATCAAGCCTTTTGCCTGTTTTCAAGTAAAACGGCACGCCCCGCCATCTTTCATTATCAATATACACCTTAAGGGCAACGAACGTTTCAGCCGTTCCTGTAACATCATAAGGTTGATTTTTTAGATCCTGAAGATAGCCTGGCACTTCATGTTCACCTATCTTGCCAGCAATGTATTGAGCCCTGATTGTGGAACTCTTCACATTTTTGATGTCAATGGGAACCAGATCTCTGATCACCTTTAATTTCTGATCACGTATGTCATCAGCTCCAAGTGTTTTCGGGGGTTCAAGTGCTATATAGTTAAGAAGCTGCATTAAATGATTTTGCACCATATCCCTTAAAGTTCCGGTGCGGTCAAAAAATCCCCCACGACCTTCTACGCCCACAGTTTCCGAAACCTTTATGTCAATTCGTTCTATGTGTTTTTTATTCCAGACGGCCTCCATCAAATAGTTACTGAAGCGCAGATGAAGAATATTTTGTACGGCTTCCTTGCCCAGGTAATGATCAATTCGATATATCTGCTTTTCTGAAAAACAACTTGCCAATACATCATTAATTGCGCATGCACTTTGATAATCCTCACCTAGCGGCTTTTCCACAACAACACGGGAATATTCTGAATTAAGATTATTTTCTTTCAGTTTTGCACAAATCGGTGTGAACAACGATGGCGTAACAGATAAATAATAAATTACATCTCTGTCCTTTGATGGTGTATTACTTAAATACTGTTCTAACTTATACCAATCATCGTGACCCGAAAGATCAATATCCAGATAATTAAGGGTTTCTGAAAAGTTAGTCCAGACTTTCTCCTCAAAATCATGACCCAAAAACTGGATTAGTTTTTCTTTTATAATATCAAGAAATTCTGCCCGGTTTTTTTTTGCTCTTGAAACACATAATATCCTGTTTTGATCCGGCAAATGACCATCCCTGCACAGATAAAATAGTGAAGGCAAAAGCTTCCTGAGTGCCAAGTCACCTATTCCCCCAAATATGACGATATCAAGCATTCATTGACCATTTTATTGTTAACATTAGCAGGAATGTAATCGGTTACATTGTCCATTTCAATATAATTCTTAACCGTTCCAAACTTAATTCGCCAATTAACTACCACCAGGTAAAATAAATCGCTGTAAGGATCATGAGAACAGCAACTGCAACAACGTTATACCCCGTTGTCGTCTGAAAATCGGCTTTTTCAACGGGGTGGACCTGATCACTTGTTTGCTTAGTCATATAAGAAACACTAACCGCAAGCACTAAACAGATCACAAATACAAAATTCATCCGGTCAAGGAATGGAAGTTCCGGCCAGAATAGGAAAAATGCCAATGACGACAGAAACGAACCAATTGCGGCTGCAAGAGCGGAAGCTGGCGTCGCCCGTTCCCAAAACATACCAAAGAAGAATATTATTACGATGCCAGGCGTAAAGAAGCCTGTAAATTCCTGAATATACTGAAATGCCTGATCAAAATTTCCCAGTAGCGGCTTTGCACATATCATGGCAATGATCAACGAACTAAGACTAACGGCGCGCCCTATCAGAACATAGTGGCGCTGGCTTCGACCCGGTTTATAGTAACTGTAAATATCCATTGTAAAAATTGTCGAAATGCTATTGGTCATTGATCCAAGCGATGAAACAATTGCCGCCACTAGCGCTGCAAACACAAGCCCCAACATTCCAGCAGGCATCAATTTTATCAGTTCCGGATATGCCCGGTCAGGCGTTCCTTCCAATCCCGGTATAATCACATAAGCGGCAATACCGGGAAGCACAACAATGATCGGCATAATAACTTTCAAAAGAGCCGCAAAAGCGATACCTTTTTGCGCTTCTTGTAAACTTTTCGCCGCCAGAGCCCGCTGAATGATATATTGGTTAAATCCCCAGTAAGCGAAATGTAATACCCATACAGCCCCCACTAACGCCGTAATACCAGGAAGCAGATTATAATATTCATTATCTTTTGATAAAATCATATCAAATTTGGTAGCGGCCTGTTCCGTTAATTTTTCAAAACCGGTAATTATACCCTGACCTTCACCAATTATATTAAGGGATACATAGGTTAGATAAAGACCACCAGCTACTAGGAGCACCACTTGTATAATATCTGTAAAAGCCACCGCCTTAAGCCCGCCATACAGGGAATATGCAGCAGCAAAAGCACCCAGGAATATTAGTCCATAAACAATATCAACACCTGCTACCGTATTTATTGCAAGAGACCCCAGCCACAGCACAGACGTAAGATTGACAAAAATATAAACCCCTATCCAGAATATAGCGAGCACGAGCCTTACATCATGATTATAGCGCCGCTCAAGATATTGGGGCATGGTATAAATTTTGTGTTTCAAGAAAATTGGCAGAAAATATTTACCAATAATCATCAAAATAATTGCTGCAAGCCATTCATAAGAAGCTATGCCAAGACCCACTGCGTAACCGGAGCCAGACATGCCAATGATCTGTTCCGCAGAAATATTTGCGGCAATCAGTGACGCTCCTATTGCCCACCAGGTAAGGGAATTACCCGCAAGGAAATAATCCTTGGTATCTTTTTCATGGCCTGCTTTTTCCCGTGACACCAGACTCGCAATAATAATGAGCCCCACCACATAAGCGATGAATATACCTATATCGATTGGCGACAAGCTCATTACTATCCTTACCTTAGTGGATTAGGCGCGTAAGGGAGGAAAAGAATAACCCTCCCTTGTTTTTAAAATCTGCTAATCATCAGAAGGCGCAGTAAGTTTCAGGATTTTTTGCATTGGCATATCCTGAAGCACATAAATAGCACCGTCTGCCCCCTGACTTACATGGCGAAGTCGGTGACCAGGTTCATCAAGGAGCCTTTCTTCACCAACAACCTTATCACCTTCAAGGACAATCCGGGACAAATGCGCTGATGAAAGACCTGTTAGAAACAGGTTTCCTTGCCAGTCCGGGAACATTTCACCAGTATAAAACATCATGGAAGAAGGGGCGAGTGATGGGCTCCAATAATATATCGGCTGTTCTGTGCCTTCCTTCATTGTATAGCTTTCACCTTCCGGCTTTGGTGTTGGAAGTGGCCCATAGGCAACATATGGCCAGCCATAATCCTTACCCGCGCCAAGAATGTTAATTTCATCACCTGTACTGCCACCCTGATCAGCAACCCAAAAATCGCCTGTTTCAGGATTCTTTGCCAGACTGTTTGAATTTCTAAGACCAATAACATAGGCCATATCATTCACTTCATCATTCCCAACGAACGGATTATCGCTTGGCACTGAACCGTCTTTATTAATTCTTAGGACCATTCCTAATGTATCCTTCAGGTTCGGCGAACCCATAGGGCTTTTACGCTGCGTCGTTACAAGCAATTTTCCACTATCATCAAATGCCATCCGGCTTGTTTCTGTTTCCAGGATTACTTTAACATTGCTTAAGGAACGCTCATCTTCTGAAAGACGTGCACTTGCAAGCCGCCAATGCCCCCATGGGTTAGCCGCCTTTTCTTCCCTTGAAAGCGCATTCCACTCCTGGCGTTCCGCACCGAACCTTCGTGCTGTTTCATCGGAATTATCACTTTCAATGCCATCAGGAGCCGCCAGATATGTAAAATAAATCATCCGATTGTTTTCAAAATCAGGGTCCAGAATAATATCATTAAGTCCGCGTGACCCCCATGCCCTAACCGCAGGTACGCCCGCCACAGGATCGGATACCGATCCATCGGGAGAAATAATTCTAAGGCGCCCGGGAACTTCGGTAACAATCATCTTGCCATTTGGCATATGTGCCATTGCCCAGGGTCTGTTTAGTCCGGTTACAAAATCACTAACAATGTAGCGCGCACTTTTGGGCGCGAGTGGCGCACGAGTTTGTCCGTGAAATGCCGGCTTTATTTCGTAGCTGGGTCTGGCAGACTGCTGTGCTGACACTTCTAAATTTACCGTAACGGCCACAATAGTACCAAGCATCACAGCTAATGATTTACAAAGCAATTTCATTATAGTTTTCTCCCTATATCTTTTATGCGGACGGAGTATAAAAGAATAAATTCGTCATAGCAATGAACATGGTTACTGACTAACAATTTATTTCTAAATTTTAACAATTAGTCTATAAAGATATAAATCGATTATAAATGGGACAGAATATGACAATTACACTACATAAACGCGATTTGAGCGATGATATTATATTCTCAGGCGCAGTGGCAATTGATACGGAAACCATGGGCCTTAATCCTAATCGGGACCGATTATGTCTGGTACAATTATCTTCCGGCGACGGCAACGCACATTTAGTGCAAATCGCTGATGGTCAGACAGAAGCTCCAAATCTGAAAAAATTACTTGAAGATAAATCACTGATAAAGATTTTTCATTACGCACGTTTTGATGTTGCTGTTCTTAAAAAATATCTTAACGCAGATGTCAGTCCCGTTTATTGTACAAAAATTGCGTCAAAACTGGTCCGTACATATACTGATAAACACGGCCTTAAGGATTTAACAAAGGAACTTCTGTCATTGGAAATTTCAAAACAGCAACAAAGTTCTAACTGGGGCGCTGAAATTTTAAGCGACGCACAACTGGAATATGCAGCATCTGATGTCTATCACTTGCATGAATTAAAAATAAAGCTTGATGAGATGCTTGACAAAAGCAACCGGAAAGAACTTGCCCAAAACTGTTTTGATTTTCTCACAACACGCTGCGCTCTTGATCTTGAGGGTTGGGAAGATACAGATATATTCGCCCATAGCTGATCCGGAAAATCCCACTCAATTAAGATAAATAAGCTTACATGCAAAAAACGTGCCTTTATTCTTGATGATGGCTGTTATAAGCATTACATTTATTTAAACAGCCATATAAAAACATCATTTTGCCACGATTGAGACGTAGCAAGATATTCTCAACTAGGATATGACAATTAATTGGATATGAAATATTGTGAGCGAGCATCCGGATCAAATATTACAAGCGGGTAAGGCCGTATCATTTGACGAAAATGAACGGCAAATAAGCCGAATTCATAGGCTTGTAAAAATTGTGCTTGTGCTTACTTTGGTTGCGTTCCTAGTACTTGTTCTTTATCCAATCTTCGCGTCCCGCGAAAGCAGTTTCACACTTGCGATCGACAAACTTCCTGCCCGCGATGAAAAAGCGAAACTTATTAAACCAAGCTATGTTGATGTTGATCAAAATAATAACCCTGTAAATATTTCCGCGGAAAGTGCCTACCGCGAAGAAAACGAACATACAGATTATTTTTTTACAAATCTTGTAGCCCATATGTCATTACCTACAGGCGATGGAATTGAGATACTAGCAAATCACGGAAGCCTTAATACAGGGACACAGATAATGGCATTGGACGGTGAGATCACAATTACTTCTGAAACCGGGTTTCTACTTCGCTCAAGCGAGGCCACATTTTTGATTGGTGACAAGATTGCCATTGGCAAAAATGGTGTCAGCGGAATAGCACCATTCGGACGATTTAGTGCAGAAAATTTTAATACTGATGTAGAAAACGAGATCATCACCCTTAGCGGCAATGTAAAGATAAGCTTTGATCCAAATAAGCCGCTTAATATTTTTAACAGGGTAACCCCAGCGAATAATGAAGGAACCGCAAATTGAGAACACAATTAACCCAATTTATTTTTGTAAAAATTGCAATTGTCACAGCGACTATTTCAATAGCACACGCTCAGGTTTCAGCGCTGAAAGAACATCAGGTTGACAACCCTGTCGATATAAGTGCTGACCGTCTTGAGGTAAAACAAAAAGAAAATATTGCGCTCTTTACCGGTAATGTGGTCGTAACACAATCCGATATGTCGTTGGTTTCTGACCGCATTACTGTTTTTTATGAGGGAGACCGTGAAGAAAATAATACATCATCAATATCAAGACTTGATGCTTCCGGAAATGTGGTCATGACCTCACCAACGGAGACGATAAAAAGCACATGGGGCGTTTATGATTTTTCTGAAAAAATAATTACACTTGGCGGTAATGTTCAGCTTTCAAATGCTGATGGTCAGATAAACAGCCCAAGATTACAGCTTAACCTTACAACAGGACAAATCACAATGGATGGTGGCCGCATCGAAGGTGAAATTCCAAGCAGGGTTACAGGGCAGTTTACACCACCGAACAATTAAATTAATCAACAAGATAAAATAGCTTGAACATTTTACTTACCGATTGTTAATCACTTTAAGACTAAAATAGTAATATGGAAAAAATCATACAACTTTCAAAATCTGACCATCACCTGACTTCTCTTGAGGAAGGTCTCGTTGTGGACGCTGTTGAAAAAAAATACAGAAAAAAAACAGTCCTTCGTGGTATTTCAATGCAAATTAGAAAAGGGGAAGTTGTTGGCTTGCTAGGCCCAAACGGGGCTGGGAAAACAACATGTTTTTATACGATGGTCGGATTGGTTAAACCGGATGCAGGAAGAATTCTTTTAGATGGACATGACATCACACATATGCCCATGTATAGACGTTCACGGTTAGGGATTGGATACCTGCCACAGGAATCATCAATCTTTCGCGGCATGACCGTAGAAGAAAACATTTGGTCAGTACTGGAAGTATGCGAAAAGAACCCAACCAAACGCTCTGAAAAACTTGAAAGTCTTCTGGATGAATTTGCAATCCAACATATAAGACAATCACCCGCACTAGCCCTGTCTGGCGGTGAACGACGCAGAGCTGAGATCGCCCGCGCTCTCGCATCAGGCCCATCTTATATGCTTCTGGATGAACCATTCGCCGGAATTGACCCCATAGCCATCGCCGATATCCGTAATCTGGTTTCACATTTAAAAGACCGTGATATTGGCGTACTTATAACGGATCATAATGTTCGTGAAACGCTCGATATTATTGACCGGGCTTATATTATTCATGACGGCCAGGTTCTCATGTCTGGCACACCAAGGGAAATAGTTGAAAATGAAGATGTAAGACGTGTTTATCTGGGTGAAAATTTTAGTTTGTAAAGGGAAATAAAATATGGCTTTAACGCCACGCCTCGACATAAAACAATCTCAGTCGCTTGTGCTTACCCCCCAGCTGCAACAGGCTATAAAAATGCTGCAGCTTTCAAGTGCTGAATTGGTTGAATTCGTGGCAGAAGAGGTGGAGCAAAACCCTCTACTGGAATATGACGAGCGCGACGAAAATGAAGATAGACGTAACGCCAACAATGAAGACAAACAATCTCAGGACGCATCTCCAGAAGAAGAGCGCGTTAAAACAGCGGATGATTTTTTACAACAATCTAATTCCGTGAACGATCAGAATGATGCACCACTGGACACTGACTATTCAGAACTATATGACGATAACAGCTATTCCGACAATATCGGGGCAATTCCTTCGCAGAATCTGGGACTCAATGGTAGCAATATGATTACCGGGGGAGCCGGAAATTTCGATTTTGCCGAAAACTCGGCTGAACAAAAACAAACTGCCGCTGTATCATTAAAATCCCACCTCGAAGAGCAACTCATTTTACTACAGGCAGAAAGCTATGAAAAAGTCATAATCCAATATTTAATTGGTCTGATGGATGAAGCCGGATATATAAATGAAGAAACTAATTTGATTGCCGAACGTTGTGGGTGTTCTGTAGAAGATATTGACCGTATTTTTGAAATTGCGCAGACCATGGAACCTGTAGGCGTATTTGCCCGCTCATTAGGAGAATGCCTTAAAATTCAACAGATCCAAGCAGACCGATACGATCCTGCTATGGCGATATTTCTTGATAATCTTGAAATGCTAGGTGAAAGAAAATTTAACGAGCTAAGAAGGTTATGTAAGGTTGGAAAGGAAGATTTCCTTGATATGATCGAGGAAATAAAAGCACTCAATCCAAAACCCGGACTCGAATTTGGTGAAGAAATTGTCTACACGGTCATCCCCGATGTTTATGTAAAAAAATCAAACAAGGGCAGCTGGTTCGTAGAGCTTAACAATGAAAGCCTGCCAAAAGTACTTATGAATAATCGGTATTTAAATGAAATTGGCGATCGGGCCACCAAAAAAGAAGATAAAGATTACATTGATGAATGCGTTGCAAAGGCAAATTGGCTTGTCCGCGCTCTAGATCAGCGTGCAAGAACTATCCTTAAGGTATCAAGCGAACTTGTAAGACTACAGAAAAAATTTCTTGATGATGGAATTCAATATCTGGCACCAATCAATTTAAAAACCATTGCCGAAGCTATTGAAATGCACGAAAGCACAGTGAGTCGCGTAACTGCAAATAAATATATAGCTACACCAAGGGGAATTTTTGAAATGAAATTCTTCTTTACGAATGCGATTGGGTCTTTGGACAGTGACAATCAATATTCGTCAAAGTCCATTAAATATAAAATCAAACAACTTATCGATGACGAAGATCCCAAAAAAATATTATCCGATGACAAGATTGTTGAGATTATAAGGGCAGAAGGCATTGATATTGCAAGGAGAACCGTGGCAAAATACAGAGAATCTTTAGATATCCCGTCTTCAATTATAAGAAGAAGAATGAAAAATCCTGTACTATAATACCCCCTGTAAGAGAATAAATTTACAGATAGCGTTTAGTCTCATAAAGCAGGGAAATTGATATTCAATTTAAATAATTTTAGTGCATAAAAATGGGAATTACCGCAAAGCTTGACATATTGGTCACATAACACTAAGTACTGCGACCTTGAAATAGTTACTGCTATTGCACACATAATATAAATAGCTGTCTGAGATAGGATCTGAAATAAAATGAGAATTACTGTTACTGGAAAACAATTGGACGTTGGTGCATCACTAAAAGAACATGTAGAAGCACGATTAGAAGGTAGCGTCAAAAAATATTTCAGCCATACAATTGAAGGCGATGTTACCTTTTCCAAAGTAGCTCATTTATATAGGGCTGATTGTAAAATTCATATTGGACATGGAATTTATCTGCAATCAAGTGCTGAAGAAACAGACATTTACGCTGCTTTTGACACAGCGGCGGACAAGTTGGAAACCCGACTCCGCCGTTATAAAAGACGTATAACAAATCACCATAAAGAACGCAGCAACGCCAAAGAGGATCTTAATGCGGTCTATAAAGCACAATATAATGTGTTTGATGTTTCAAACGATAAAGAAATAGAAGAAGAGGAAGGCAGCATGCCTGTGATCGTGGCCGAAATGGATATGGATATTCCTGAAGTCACTGTTAGCGATGCTGTAATGAGGCTTGATTTGGGTGATCTGCAGACATTAATGTTTAGAAATAGCGGACATGGCGGAATTAATGTTGTCTATCGTCGTCCGGATGGAAATATTGGTTGGATAGACCCCAAAACAAATTAAATTAGAATTGCTGAAGAAAGTAGGTCTGGTATCCGGATGGATATTTCAAATTTGATAAATCTGGAGACGATATTTCCAAAGCTTAAGGCAAGCAGCAAAAAACAATTGTTGCAAGAGCTAGGCAATATTGCCCGCGAAAAAATTGGTAAGCCCGTTTATGAAATTGCAAACGTTTTAATGGAACGTGAACGCCTAGGCTCTACCGGCGTGGGGCATGGTGTTGCCATTCCCCATGGCCGCTTTGAAGGACTGGATAGGATTTGTGGTATTTTTGCAAAACTTGAAAAGCCGATAAATTATGGTTCAATTGATGATCAGCCGGTAGATCTTATATTTCTTCTTCTTGTTCCCGAAGGTGCAGGTGCAGACCATTTAAAAGCGTTAGCCAAAGTATCACGGGTATTACGCGATCAGACTATATGTGATAAACTGCGGGGCACAGATAGTGGCGATGCTATTTTTGCAATATTAAATTCAACACAGGCTGCATAAAAAAACACTCCGTAATTTTCATACGGAGTGTTCAATTTAATTCAGATTATCTTACAGGACACCTTCATCCTGTTGCTGCGGCGGGAGTTCTTCACGATATTTAAACTGATCCGCAAGATTCTGGTCTTTTTCTGATTCAGGAATATCACCTTCAGCCACTTCAGGTGGACGAACCCAACAGTCGGTCCCCAATTCCTGAATTTTCGCACAAGCATCTCTGGCTTCTTCATAGCTTGTCAGCGGCCCTGCATTTAGTCGGTAAAAATATCCATTTGGTTCTGCCACACGATCACCGAAATCAATTTCTGAACGGCGTGGTGTCAGATGACCAATAATATCGAAATATTTCGCCTTAAGTTTTTCCCATCCAGGGCGTAGCTCTTCTTTTGTACGGTACGCTGCTATCTGTAGAGCCCATCCTTCCGGACCAAGAAGCGCAGGAACTCCAGTGTCTTCAACCACTTCCGGGGCTGGTGCAGTTACGGGGGCAGGCTCTGGTTCAACTGCTGCAATAGGTTCCGGTTGAACTTCAACGAGGCGTGCCACAGTAATTGCACGTGTCAATTCCTCGTCATCATCATTAAAAGTTTCATTTGCTACATCAGTTTTATCCGTCAGATCACTACCAGACTGCGTCAGAACAGCTTCAAAACGATCATCAGTCGGCAGATTACTCAAGATTCTGTAATAATTCAGGTTTTCATTTGTCAACTCCGGCCCGCTATCAATTGACAAAAGCCGTGACGACATTAGTTCATTACCTGCAAGCGCATAAGCCATTGCAAGGTTCTGGCGATGAGCCGCACCGGCATCCTTATGCTGTGCTGCCTGTTTCAGTATTTCGATAGACTCATCATGACGTGATTGAAGGGCCAATGATAAACCATAATTATTAAGTAGCTTCAGATTGTCCGGATCAACGGCCAAACCATCCCTGTATACTTCAAGCGACGCAGCCCTGTGGCCCTGCATATCAAGCGCCACTGCAAGAGAACTCATCGCATCAACATCCCGCGGATTAACCCTGACGGCTTGCTGTAAAAACGGAATGGCTCTTGTTGGTCTGTTAAGTGCCAAATAGCTTGATCCCAACCCTTTAAGTGCCCTTGTATCCTGCGCATTTTTACTCATAGCCTTCTGGAAAGCTTCGTTGGCTTCATTATACTGTCCAATTGCACTCAGACTTTCACCTAGTCCCACAAGTGGTTCAACACTTGAACCATCCCATTTGTGCGCACGACGATATAGCGGAATAGCAGCGTTATGATCACCCTGCTCTGCCATTTCAAGAGCTAATGCAAGGAAACTGTTGTTTGTCACGCCAACCTCAACACGTTCCATCGGTGTATTGCTGTCACTTTGTTTGTACACCGCTGTTGTTTGATTACCAAAATGCGAATTTGAACACGCCGACAAAAGCAATGACAAAGTTACGAGTGCAACAGGTTCAAATCCATATTTCCTGTACTTGTTTTGATTAAACATTTTTGGTTTATTGAGTTCGGTCATTTTCAATTCCTATCGGCTTACATATCATTATTTGTTTTTTTCGTAAGACAGTTACAATCACTCAATCCACATACTGACTTGTCTTTTATTAAATATAGTTCCAAAGCTTCGGAAATTATTTCCTGACAGCTTTTTCTTGAATGCGCTGCATATAACCTTAGCTTTAAATGTTCTTCCTGCTCCATTCTCAGCGTCATTGCTATACGTTTTCCGGCACCTACAGGTTTCTTACTTGAAGGTGTCCATTCACTTGTACTGTTCCTGCTGGTTGCCGGCTTTACCTTCATATTCTCTTCTTTGACAACTTCGTTATATTGCCTTTTAGTAACCTTGTTTATTTCTTTAACGGCTTCCGCCAGCATACTACTATCTGATTTCTCAGATTTAACATGAACCTTCTGGAACCCTCTTTCAGCCTGTTCAAAAGCCTGCATATTTAAACGGTGGTCGGTGTGGGCTGGCTGCGCAGCACCCTTTCTCGCAAGCAACATTCCCGATAGCCGGGCTTCTTTTTTTACTGTACTCATAATTGTTACCCTTCTGCTTGGCGACGACCAAATCCAACAGTCTGTGTTGGAGCACGACGTAATTGCTGCGCCTGATGCTGGAATACTATTCTTCTGAAATTCTTCTCCAGACGATCATTTACATAATTCCAGAGGCTCTCTATTTCTTCAGCAGAATTAGATCCCGGACTTATTTCCATGACAGTTCGTCCATCAATCATGCTTGAGGCAAAATCGGTTCTCTGATGGATTGTCGTTGGTGATACTGTCCCATGCTGTGAAAGGGCGATCGCCGCATCACTCGTAATCCGTGCTCTTGGTGTCGCCGCGTTAATCACAAACATGAATGGCTTGTCACTTCTGTCTGCAAGTTCAACCGTGGCCCCGGCAGCACGCAAATCGTGCGGGCTTGGTCTTGTCGGAATGACAATCAAGTCTGAAACGGCAATGACGCTTTGAATTGCAAGCGTAATCGCCGGTGGGGTATCAATAATAGCTAGTTTAAAACCCTGCTCACGTAGTTGATCAAGATCAGATAATAATCTTGATACATTTGTCTGTGCAAAAGCCGGTGTCGGCTCTTCACGCTCATTCCACCACGCAGTAAGGCTTCCTTGCGGATCAGTATCCACAAGTACAACTGGCCCCGCACCGCTAAGTTCCGCCTGAACGGCCAAATGTCCACTAAGGGTGGTTTTACCCGATCCCCCTTTTTGTGATGTTACTGCTAATACTCGCATAAAAATACCCCGATTCTGGATTACTAAACTGTGGCCGGGTCGTAAAAGTTTTATACTTCCCTCACCACTTCACTTTCTTATAATGCAACAGATATCTTAATAAATCGTAAAATAAGACCTATTGGATAATTATATAAGATATTGTTTTAAAAGGATTTTTTTGTTAAAAATTTAACTAAATTTTCCTGAAACCGCATATTTTGGCATCATTTAAGCAGTTCTACCTCAAACATACCGCGGACAGAATTACATAGAAAAATCTGCTCAGCTTCTTCCATATCACTTTTATGAATAATTGTTTCACTTGTTTTTATTTCAGGATCATCGAGAATTTTTTGCCTGAATATCCCATCGAGTAAACCGCATTCACGTTTGGGCGTATAGAAAATATCCTCTTTC
>JAUILB010000263.1 GCA_030432815.1 Alphaproteobacteria bacterium
CGGAATTACCGCAATGGTGAATTGATGATCAATGTCTGAAGATTCGCTACAACTGAACAAGAACAATGATAAGCAAAAAATTAATTTCATTTCTTGTCTCATTCGAATTCCTTCTTTTCCTGATCACTATACTCTTATTTTTTGTATGTGAAAGCGAGCCATTTCAGTATTTCAAATAATATATAGTGACTCTTAGATAGCATTTTAAACGCGTAAATATTTGCTTCTTTTTCCTGCTCAGGATCGTGACCAAAAGTATGGCGATGTAGATGATGGCCAATCTCATGAAAAGTTGTTTTTTCAATAGAGTATAAATATACCCAAGCAAACGGGTTAAACGGAATACTCGGGCAATCCCAATGAACCTCAGAGTAACATAAAATAGGCATATATAATCCGCGATAATCGTCAGAAATTGGTGGAACTACGTACATTCGTTCCATTCCGGAAAGGTCATCTTCAGGAACGACGGATAACCACTTTTTCATCTTTGCCTCAATATAATTCAGACGTTTTAGTTTTTTTGAAACAAAAACTTTTAATCCCCTAAAGTCAAAAATATAAAAATCAGAAACTGAAAACTGGATTACCAGTAATAACTTCCGACGAACTTCGTCTTCACAACCTAACTCAATTATTTTATTAACAATTTCCCGGCACCTAGGTTCATCTAAATCATTAACCAAATTTAACATTCCTACGAGTACGGTAACTTGAGAAATATGATCAACTTTCACCCAGGACTGAGAAAATATTTTTTGTTCTATAACATCAATTACCACTTTACCCATTTTGAATAAGGCACGGTACGGTTTATATACTTTGTTAGAATTTTCAACGAAACCCACTGATAATTGATTAAGATATGTTTCGATTTTAACTGACAATTACATACCCTAATTAGGCCTTAAACTGATCATCGATGGCATTTGGCGGGGTTGTAAACCAGGCGGGGCCATTTTCTGTCATATAACAGCAATCTTCAATCCTGACGCCGAATTTCCCGGGAAGGACAATTGTCGGCTCAATTGAAAAGCACATGCCCGGTTCAAGTGGGCGTTTATTCCCCAGTACCGCATTGCCCCATTCATGCATATCAAGACCGATACCATGCCCAGTCCGGTGTGGAAGTCCCGGTGTTTTATAATCCGGGCCATATCCGGCGTCCGTAATCACCTTGCGCGCGGCAATATCAACATTTTCCTGCGGTGCACCAAGCTGCGCAGCGGCAAATCCTGCGGCCTGCGCCCGTTTTTCAAGGTTCCAGATTTCTTCCTGCTCGGCCGTATGTTCACCAAACACAAATGTGCGGGTAATATCGGATGTATAATTATGGACATCACATCCGCCATCCATCAGCACAATCATGCCTTCCTCAAGCACCGGCTCAACAATTGAACCATGTGGGGAGCTTGACACAATACCGATCATGGTACCCATAGAACCGGAGACCCCAAGCGCGGCATAGGCATCCTGCGAAAGTCTTCTGATGTCTGAACCCCTCATCCCCGCTTCAATATGGGGGACGTAGGCATTCATCGCAGCGATAGTAATATCATTGGCCCGTTGAAGCAGTTCAAGTTCCCGTGCGGACTTGATGATCCGGCATTCTGCTGTCACGGGATCAGCACTTTGAAGTTCCAGATGCGGTGCTGCTTTTCTTATGCCATCCACAAGGAAGAAGCGGGTCATTTCGCCAATACCGATCTTGCCACTTTCAATACCCATATCTTTAAGCATCGAAACCACAAGATCATAGGGGCTTTCATGTTCTTCCCACCCGCGCACGGTATCGCCGATCTTGATACGTTCTTTAAGGCGGTCCACTTCAAACATCGGGCATATATAGGCCACTTCCCCTTCGCGCGGGATAATCGCGGCAGCCATCCGTTCGCTTTGCCCCCAACGCATGCCCGTGTAATACCAAAGGTTGGATGTCGCCTCCAGATAGATGGCTTCAAATCCGTTTTGCCCCATCAATTCCTGCGCTTTTGCAACGCGGGCCTTATGTTCTTCAACTGATATGGGGGCAACCCCGTCCATCATATTGGGAAGATGATCAAATTTTCCTAATCGTGCAACTTGCGCCTGCGCGTCACTTTCGCCGCTTCCCTGTCCGCATGCACTGATAAGCCCGGCGGCGCCTACAAGCCCGGAAAATTTTAAAAAATCTCGTCTGTTGTTCATAAATCCTGCTCCCGAATATTTTATGTATAAATTTGTATTGGGATTCGGGGATGATAGCAAGGGCATTGACATTTGCACGCAGCCATTTAATGTCTTCAAAACCAATAAGGAATTGAACATGATACCCGGTGTTATTCAGATATTAATCGTTGTAGTTATAATTGCCGTCATTGTCACACCGGTTGCAATTGACCTCTATAATAAACGCAAAAACAAGAAATAATTCTTTAAATCTGTTTCTGCATTATGACAACATCAACCCATCTACCGAATTTAAACCCTACTTCGTTGAGAATCCCCACTTTCCTGAAACCCAGTTTTTTATGAAGTTTGATGGAACCGTGATTGTTGCTGTCCCCAATCACGGCAATCACATTTTTAAGACCAAGTTTCTTACATTCCTGTAAGATAACCGTCATCAGTTTAAACCCGACCCCCGCACCCTGATGCGACGGATGGACATAAATGGCATTTTCCACCGTTTTTGAATATGCTGAACGCTGCCGGTAAAGTGATATATAGGAATAGGCAATCACCCGCCCATCAATTTCAGCCACAAGATGCGGAAAACCTAAGCGCCTTATCTGCGCCCTTTTTTCAAGGAGCTCATCCCGCGTTGGCGGGATTTCATCAAATGTTGCCATGCCATGAAGCACTTCATTTTCATATATTTCATAAATGGCACCAATATCGGTTTTTTCAGATGGTCTTATGGTCAGTTCAGTCATCAATGGTTTCCACAGTTGTCAGTCTGGTGCGGTCCACGACTAGTTTCGTTACATCAGGTCTGGAATAATGGCCAACCGGATCAAAATTCTGTCGTTCTTCACGGACACGGGCATGATCAATTTCCGCGACATAAAGCCCTTCTTCGCCCACCTGCGGTTCAATAACCCAATCGCCATTTGGTGCGGAAAGACACGACCCGCCATTGGCAAGAAACTCTGCATCACCAATCCCTACTTCAAGTTTCGTCAGGTGCGGTGTTGTCTTGGGAAAATCACAAGGACGCATCAATGCGGAAACGGACATGACATATGATCTGCCTTCTTTTGCCATGTGTCGGGTAATATCAAATGTGTTTCTTTTGCTGCCCGGCCAGATCGCCACATGAAGGTCTTCGCCCATGCCATAAAGGGCCGCCCGCGGAAGCGGCATCCAGTTTTCCCAGCAGTTAAGTCCCCCCACAGTAAAAGCACCAAGTTCATGGGTACGAAGGCCATGCCCATCCCCCGGTGCCCAGGTCAACCTTTCATCATATGTTGGCTGAAGCTTCCGGTGCACCGAACAAATTTCGCCCTGTTTATTAATATAAACCATGCTGGCATATAAACTGTGGCCACCGCGATCTTGTGGTCTTTCAATGATACCAAGGTAAATGGCGATATTGCCTTTTTTCGCCGCTTTACATACGCCAGCAAGATGGCCGGATTCAATTTGCACTGCCTGTTTCATATATTCAGCGTGGAATTCCTTCTGGTCGGTCGCATCCCACCGCGCCCCATCGGTCAGCGCAATCCAGAAAGGATACCCCGGCACAAGTGCTTCACCAAATGCAACAAGATCCACTCCCTGCTCCGCCGCATCATTGACCGTATCAATAACCTTTTTAAGCGTCGCATCACGGTCAAGCCAAACGGGCGCAATCTGCGCAAGACCGACTTTTAACTTATCATTTTTACCTGACATAAATTCACCTTTTTGTCCGAACATACGAACATTTCAATATTTTTATGCTTCCGTCAATTCAAATGACGATTAGTACTCTTTTAATTCTTTTATCCTAGTATTGTTTGAACACACGTTAAGGACGAATAGATGGCAAAAATTCCTGATCGGTTCTTGGGTTTTTCATTTTCAGTTGGCGATATACTCATCGAAACTGACAATAATTTTGACGTAAAACATGCAGATGGCGCAATAAGCGATCTTGGTATTAACGCCAAAGATATAAACACTATAAATTTTACAGAATTGTTGTCACCGGAAGACAGGCATTCCTTCACGCAATTATGTTCTTCGTTAAAACCTGCAAACCGGATCGGCCCGGTCAACTTCTGGCTAAGCACTAAAAATAAAAAAAAGAAGAAATACGCA
>JAUILB010000264.1 GCA_030432815.1 Alphaproteobacteria bacterium
AATATCAAGCGTTGCCATTGCGGCTTTAAATCCTGATCCCGCATCACCCAGAATTTTGTCCTTTGGGATTTTACAGTTTTTAAATGTGAGGGTTGCAAGAGGGTGCGGGGCAATAACCTCAATCCGATCCGTAATTTCAAGACCCGCAGTTTCAGTATCCAGAATGAAGGCGGAAAGTCCCTTTGCACCTGGCGCTTCGCCTGTTCGGGCAAATACGATATAATAATCCGCAATACCACCGTTTGATATAAAGGTTTTGGCGCCATTTAAAATATAATGATCATCCGTCAGTGTTGCTGTTGTAGTCATGCTCGCAACATCAGAACCGCTTTCAATTTCGGTTAATGCAAAGGCGGCCATTTTTACGCCTTTTGCGACGGCCGGAAGATATTCATTTTTTATTTTTTCCGAACCGAAAAGTGTAATGGTCCCACTACCCAGTCCCTGCATAGCAAAGACAAAATCCACAAGCCCGTCATATCGTGCCAGGGTTTCCCTGATCAGGCATAGCGATCTGACATCAAGATCATCGAACACACCGCCATATGCTTTTGGCACAACATATTTTAACCATCCTGCATCAGCAAGCAGGCGCAGGATTTTTTTACAGGCTTGATCAATATCACTATGGTCTATGTCGTTTAGGTTTTCAGCACACCACTGATCAAGTTCGCGTGCGAGCGTGCGGTGATGGTCTTCAAAAAATGGCCATTCAAGGAATGTCTGATCAATGTTATGACTGTCCATCAATTACCCTCAAATTTTGGTTTTTCTTTGTTAATAAAAGCATGATAAGCGCGCTCGAAATCTTTGGTTTGCATGCAGATGGCCTGAGCCTGTGCTTCCGCTTCAATCGCGGCATCAATACCCATACTCCATTCGTGGTTAAGCTGATTTTTGGTAATGCCATTGGCGAATGTTGGACCATTTGCGATTTTTTGTGCCAGTTCGTTTGCCGTTTTAATCAGGTCTTCAGCTGCCACAAGGCGATTGAAGTAGCCCCATTTTTCACCTTCCTCACCGGACATTGTACGTCCAAGAAAAAGAAGTTCCGATGCCCGCCCCTGTCCGATAATGCGTGGAAGTATGGCGCAGGCCCCCATATCACAGCCGGCAAGGCCGACTTTATTAAAAAGAAAAGCTGTTTTGCAATCGGGGGTACCGATCCTTATATCACTAGTCATGGGAATGATTGCCCCGGCCCCAACAGAAACGCCGTCAACGGCGGCAATTACCGGTTGCGGGCAAGCGCGGATGGCCTTCACCAGATCACCGGTCATGCGGGTAAAATCCAGAAGTTCCACCATATCCATTTTTACAAGCGGGCCAATAATGTCATGGACATCACCACCGGATGAAAAATTGCCGCCGTTTGGAGAAAATATGACCACTTTGACATCCTTCGCATAAACGAGTGCTCGAAATGTGTCCCGCAGTTCGGCATAGCTTTCAAACGTCAGCGGGTTTTTGCGGTCAGGACGGTCAAGTGATACTGTGGCAATGCCATCAGCATAGACCCATTTAAAATGTTTGGGTTTAAATATTGCTGGATCCATTTTTTATCCTTTATTTCCCGTCAATTACAATCGCAGTGCCATTGATATTGTCCGCTTCGGGGGTGCATAATTTTATAACTTCTTCCGCTACTTCTTCCGGCTCAATCAAGCGGTTCTGTCCTGCAGTTTCCAGTATTCCTTCCAGAGCTTCTTCGCGGCTGCGGCCTGTTTTTTCCATTATATTGATTATTGCCTGTTCGACAATGTCGGTGTTCACAAAAGCCGGGCAGATGGCATTTATTGTGGTATTTACTTTATCAAGTTCCAGAGCCAATGATCTGGTCAGCCCCAATACACCATGTTTTGATGCACTGTATGCCGATGTATAGGGGGCGCCCTGTAAGGCAGCGATGCTGGCAATATTGATGATCCGTCCATGGTCCGATTTGTTTATTTCATCAAGGATTGCTTTGATGGTGAAGTAAGTCCCCGTCAGGTTCACAGCAATAGTGCGATTCCAGTCATCAGGGCTTGTTTTATGAAAAGGGGCAGACATTGCGATGCCGGCATTATTAACCAGTATATCCACTGGTGTTATTTTTGAAGCTTGTGCAAAAGCGGCATTGACACTTTCTGCATCGGTCACATCAATTTTGAGGGCACTGATACGGTCGTTTTTAGAGGCAACGTCTGATAAACGATCCAGATTTCGTCCCATGATAGTCACAAGTGCGCCTTCACGGATGAGGGCATTGGCAATGGCGAGCCCGATCCCTGATCCGCCGCCTGTTACGACTGCATGCTTTTCACTTAATAACATCCGATTTTCCTAAGTATATTACGTGTAAAGTAAAAAGAGATTGGCCCGCACGCAAGTAAATAAATCTTCGAAGCTATAATGTGATATTATTTGCAAAATCAAATGATTCGCATTTATAGTGATTTATATTTACTAGAGGGAGATAAAAATGAGCGAAGTTTTAAATGATCTTGCCCGTGGTCTTATGGATGGCAGTGTGAAGGTCGTTGATTTAACGCAAGTGTTGGGACCGGATACACCGATTATTCATTTGCCCGAGGAAATAGCAAAAAATTCGGCACCATTTTCCATGGAACAAATTTCAAAATATGACGAGGATGGCCCCGCGTGGTACTGGAACACGATTACATTGGGTGAGCATACAGGAACCCATTTTGACAGCCCCATACATTGGGTTAGTGGGAAAGATTACCCGGACGGTGCCACGGATACCCTGCCGGCACAAAACCTGATTGGCCCAGCCTGTGTGATCGACTGCAGCAAAGAAACAGCGGCTGATAATGATTATCTGCTAACGGCGGATGGCGTAAAAGCCTGGGAAGCGGAGCATGGTGAAATTGAACCGGGTTCATGGGTGTTGATGCGTACCGACTGGCTTAAGCTTGTAGGACGGGATAATTTTTTGAATGCGGATGATACCGGTCCTCATTCACCCGGGCCATCAGCATGTTGTATCCAATATCTGATCGAAAAAGATATCATGGGCTGGGGTGTTGAAACGGTCGGGACGGATGCGGGTCAGGCTGCCATGTTTGAAATTCCGTTTCCGGCTCATTCGCTTATGCATGGGGCCAATAAATACGGTCTTGCAAGTCTGATGAACCTGGATAAGCTGCCGCCGAAGGGTTCAATTATCATTGTGCCGCCACTAAAAATTGAAAATGGCTCCGGAAGTCCGCTTCGCGTACTTGCCATGACAATGGCATAACGGTCACTTATGGCTGAACGCTCCTTTAAAAAGGAAGTTGAAAAGCTAAGGCTCGGCGAAGGAGAAGAATTTCGCGGAGAAGGTATTCTTGCGGTAACCAAAGGGCTTCTTCAGGCTGGCGTTTCATACGTTGGCGGGTATCAGGGTTCTCCCATTTCCCACTTGATGGATGTTCTTGCGGACGCCGAAGATATTATGAATGAACTGAACATTCATTTTGAAACATCGGCAAGTGAAGCAACAGCAGCGGCGATGCTGGCGGCGTCGGTGAATTATCCTTTGCGGGGGGCTGTGACATGGAAATCAACCGTCGGGACAAATGTTGCCAGTGATGCGCTTGCCAATGTGGCCTCCGGCGGTGTAACGGGCGGTGCGCTTGTAATTGTCGGTGAAGATTATGGCGAAGGGTCATCAATCATGCAGGAACGCAGCCATGCGTTTGCGATGAAATCGCAAATGTGGCTCCTGGATCCGCGACCGAATTTAACCTCAATTGTAAATGCTGTTGAAACCGGGTTTGAGCTTTCGGAAGCCTCAAACACCCCGGTAATGCTTGAGCTGCGTATCCGGGCCTGTCATGTTTATGGCCGTTTTATAGCGAGGGACAATAAAATCCCCGAATTTAAATTACAGGATGCGATGGAAAACCCGAACCGGGATACATCACGCATTGTGCTTCCGCCCGCAAACTATCTTCATGAACATGAAAAATTAAAAGAACGCTGGCCAGCGGCAATTGAGTTCATAAAAAACCGAAAACTGAATGAACATCTGGGTGCTGAAAGCGGTGAAATCGGTATTATCGTTCAGGGCGGGCTTTATAATAGTCTGATTAGGGCATTGGAACTTCTTGGCTTAAGCGATGAATTTGGGGATGCATCCCTGCCGATCTATGTGATGAATGTAACTTATCCGGTGATTGACAGTGAAATTCTTGATTTCATGGAAGGAAAAAAAGCCGTGCTTCTCGTTGAGGAAGGGCATCCCAATTATATTGAGCAGGAATTAAATCTGATCCTGCGTAAGGCGGACTG
>JAUILB010000265.1 GCA_030432815.1 Alphaproteobacteria bacterium
AGATAGCGAAGATATGGCAGCAACACAAAGTGTGAGCTTCACCATTGATCATACGGCTTCAGTGGTTATTCCTATAACGTTTGGATTAATCTGGATGTCTGATCCGTCACTGGTTTTTTACGCAGGTGCTGGCTTTGCGCTTTGTTCTTTAATTATGTCTAACCTTATTCCGCTATCACCAGAACCGGGCAATGAATTTATCTGGTCTAAGAATAAAAAGATGCTAAACGAAACCGGCGTTTAATCATCCCAAACGATCAGTTTTAATCTTTGTCCTGCTCTTAATGCCTGACCCTGACTAAGACCATTTAGGGCAACAAATCTTTCCACCTTAAAATCATCAAAAGCCATATTTCGCGCAATACTGTCTATTGTATCACCATTTTGAACAGTAATAATGCGAATATGTCGCCCCTTTATCTGATCTGCTTCTGCTTGTGTTATTTTGTTAAAGCTGTATGACATTCTTCTAAGGCCGTCCGAAAGGGCCGCAAGTTTGCTTTCCGGTGTGATCATCAGAAAATGATATGCGCTGTCACTCCCGTAATTAATCGCAACAAGTCTTATATTATGCTGAACGTTATTAAGCGCCATAGACGTGTAACCGGTCATTGCATCCATACCATTAATATCCATTGATTGGATATTTTCCATCGGATTTTCAATTTCAAATGCTTCCCAGACCTTCTGGCCATATTGATTTATGGTCATTCCTTCCATCGATGCACCGGCAAAAATCACCGCGCTCCCTGATGCATCACCCGTTCCGCTTGCCATTACCGCCTGCGATGAATTTTGCAATCGGTAGTTTTGCGGGGCAGTGAATTTAAGCTTCATAACCGGGTGAACAAATTCGCGGCCATTTATTATTCCTTCTTTGGGATCATCGCCATAACGCATGCCATCAATGGTATTAAAATAAGTATTCTGGTTTCTATCCCGTGAATTTTCCGGAATTTGGGTTGCCGCAGCGGCTGCGTGTGCGCGTGTAACACGGTCCTGTGTATTGGGGTGTGTTGAGAAAAAATCGGTTTTTTCCGGCTCACCTGCCCGGTCCGCCAAAATAAGCTGAAGCTTGTGTTCCGCATCAAGTGATTGCAGCATTTCTGCGGCGGCGTATGGATCATAACCTGATCTGCTTGAATATCTGACACCAAGTTCGTCTGACTGATATTCCTGATTTCGTGAATAGCTCATCAGATATGCCTGTGCTCCCTGTCCAAGGCTGTTTGCCAGCGCACTATCACCTGTTACGACACCGGCAAGCACGGTACCGATACCGGCGAACATCTGGTTGTTGTATCTTCTTGCAGAATGGCGTGCGGTGACATGGCCTATTTCGTGCCCGATAACAGATGCCAGTGCAGCTTCGCTGTTTACCATAGCCAGAATACCCCGGGTTACATAAACATATCCCCCCGGTAACGCAAAGGCGTTGACCATAGGTGTATCAAGGACGGTAAAAGTAAATGGAGTGTTGCTCATTTCAGAATTTGCGACCAGCTTTTGACCCAGATTGTTGACATATTGGGTAATTTGCGGGTTTTCATATAAGCCACCCATTTGATCCAGAATGATCGGGTGCTGCTGCTGACCTATTTGTAATTCTTTTTCAGGCGACATGAAGGGGGTAAAATCCCGTTGCCCGGTCGCCGGATTAACGGTCGTACATGCCTGCAGCGTCAGGGGCAAGATCACCAAAAGTGCTTTTGTTATTATTTTACTGTAAATTTTTTGCCACATATTCAACTCTCCCGTTCATCGATGACCAATTGTTCCGGGTGGGTCAGGTCAATCGATGGTCCATTATAATATTTAAGCCATCCTCTAACAAATATATTCTTACCCTGTAAATCAGACAGATTTATGTCCAATTCATCAAACATTCTTTTCACTCTGTTTGGTACGACAATGGTGAAATCTTTTCGGTAATCATCCCCAAAATTAAGATAGGTGTTGTTTCGCACTGTCGCTACTTCTTTCACTATACCGGTAATGATCTGAAAACTGTTTGTAAATTTACTACTCGTTTCCTGTGGCCTTAACGCATAATATTCAAGCGCCCAGATGCCACGCCTGGCATTATAGGCGTCTTTTTCCTCTTCAAGCATTTGTGAAACGACGCTTCGGTTATCTTCAAAGCTGTAAACGCGGGCCATGCCTTGTTTAAGCATTTCTCCCTGCACCCATGTGCCGTCTTCAAGAAATAAATGTGCAAGGGTTCTTCCGTATCTGTCCATTTCACGGCCACCGAAATAAAGGGAGACGACCTTACCCAGTGTTATTTCAGAAAGTGCCTCTTTTGCCTCATATCCAAGGGGCCATTCTTTGAAATTTTTTCTCCCCAATGCTATTTTCGGAGCTTGTAGACCTACCAATCTGACTTCCAATCCATTTTCCAGCTGAAGTGTATCCCCGTCAATGACCGTGACTACACGGGATTCGGATAATTCACCCTTTTCGGGGGTCAAGTGGCTTCGGATACTGTCACTTTCATAGGCAGCAGTGTTAGCTGAATTTAAAATGATCAGGACGATAAATGAAACAATGTAGCGCATTGTTGGATGATAGTGATTATATTGAGCTGTGTAAAATTTTAATATGACTTCAATGATGAAGTTATTGTTCAGTGATAATATTGCGGTTTTGGTGTTTCTTGTTTTTTGATTTTATGAGCGGTTTGATATATTTGCGGTAAGCAAGTGCCAACCCTGTCCAGACCATTACAGTTGAAAAAAGCGACACGAGCCCTGCGATTGTCTGACCGATGACACCCAAGGCTTCACCCGTATGTAGAAAACGAATGTAATTTCTTGCCTGCCGGCCAGCGGAATAGTCATCAAAAGATTGCCATTCGGTTATTTCACCATTAGCACGGCTTAAATAAAGCTCACCTTTTTTGTGTGGCTCACCGCCGTTACCAGTATCCACAGAAAAGCGAACATTTTCATCTGTAGTTTTGGGATATGTCATTGTGATACTTGTCCAGTTTTCGCTTTGCAGCTTTGCTTTTTCAAACATGCTGTCAAACGGTACCATCTGATCAAATACTGCTGCATTATCAATTGAAGTGGTACCGCCACGAACGGGAGGTTCTTCGCCAGCAAGGATATAAACCAGATTATTGGCCCATGTGTAATAGAATACTGTCGCGGTTGCGACGACGACAATTAAGGGTATGGCTGACCATATGCCTAATACATTATGCCAGTTGAAGTCACGCGCTCTTGAAGATTTTGTTTTTCTGAAAAACAGGATTTTTTTGATATTTTTCCAATTTATAACCTTGGGTATCCAGAGATACATGCCGGAAATAACAATAAACAGAAACATCAGATTAGCGGCACCGGTAAATATTCTTGCTGTTGCGCGGTTTTCCCCTTCCATGGCAAGCCACCGATGAACACTGCGAAGGTCACTCATGAACTTTTTAACACCTGTAGGTCCATTTCCAAGGTTTTCTCCCGTATATTGATCAATGTAAAAATAGTCATTGCCGCGGACAACAATTGGTGCATCAGGGCGGTTTTCAATTTTGACGGATCGTAAATTTGTATCACCAAAAATTGCACTGTTCATATTAATAAGGTCGTCAATCGGCAGTGCGTCACCATTCACGGGCACTGAGGAATTAAATTCTGTTTCCGCCCAGGCAATAATCTGGCGTTCGTAAGTGAGTAGTACCCCTGTTACAGACATTATTAAAATCAGGACTCCAGCAAGTACACCGCAGATGAGATGAGGCCAATATAACAATTTATGAAGGGTCATGATTTAACGCTATATTATTAATATTAAGAATAATTATCATATTTTATAATATTAATAATTATTATCATAAAGTAAAGAATTTTCTGTATATCCGTAAATTACTTATAAATGTAATGAAGCGATGCTATTTTTCTCTTATAGTTAATTGGTTGAGAGGAGAAATTTTCATGGAAAAGAAAAACAGGATAAATCGCAGGAATATATTAAAATCAGTTCCTGCTGGTGCCGCATTGGCTTTAATGGGGTGTGGGACAAGCGAAGAACAACAAATCGCAATGGTAAAATTCGGTCACGGGGTGGCAAGCGGTGATCCCCTTCAGGACCGTGTAATCATTTGGACAAGAGCAGAACCAGTTGATCCGAATTATAATGGTACGGTTGATGTTGAATGGCAAATTTCGCAAAATGAAAATTTCGCTGATATCACAGCAAGTGGCGTATTTAATACGGATGCTGACCGCGATTATACGGTAAAAGTTGATGCCACCGGTTTGCGGG
>JAUILB010000266.1 GCA_030432815.1 Alphaproteobacteria bacterium
CCCCAAACCCGGAAGGCGGGCTTTACTGGTCCACCGACCTTGGTGAAACATGGGAACATGTATCAAACGATAACGGTGTTCAAAACAGACCATTTTATTACACCAACCTTGATATTGACCCGACGAACGAGAAAATCATCTATTCAAATGCAAATCCGCTGCGTAAATCGGTGGATGGCGGTAAAACATGGGTAACGGTTTCCGTTCCACACGGCGATAACCATGACATCTGGCAAAACCCCAATAATCCGGATTTGTTAATTCAATCCAACGATGGCGGCGCCAATGTCAGCTTTAATGGCGGCAAAACATGGTCAACACAGTTTAACCAGCCAACCACAGAGGTTTATCAGGTCGAAGTCGATGACCAGCATCCATACTGGTTATACGCAGGAATGCAGGACAATGGATCGACCATTTCGGTGCCAAGTAACGCACCGTGGGGCACGCAGCATACAAATGCATTTATTCAGTATGCGGGCGGCTGCGAAACCGGCCCGGCGGTCCCAAAACCCGGAAACCATAATATTATCTATTCCGATTGTAAGGGCCGCTTCGGCACGTTCGATAAACGCACCGGTACCGAAAAGGCATATTATGTGGGCGCGACCAATATTTACGGTCATAACCCCGCGGATCTTAAATACCGGTTCCAGCGTGTGGCACCGATTCATGTATCACCACACGATCCTGATGTTGTTTATCATGGGTCACAATACCTGCACCGCACCCGTGATGACGGCGTGACATGGGAACAAATTTCACCGGACCTGACCGCCAACGAACCCGATAAGCAGGTTATTTCCGGCGCACCCATCACCCGTGATATTACCGGCGAAGAATATTATTCGGTGATTTATTCCATACAGGAAAGCCCCGTT
Organism: Alphaproteobacteria bacterium; assembly: GCA_030432815.1. Classification (GTDB taxonomy): domain Bacteria; phylum Pseudomonadota; class Alphaproteobacteria; order Sphingomonadales; family Emcibacteraceae; genus Pseudemcibacter. The sequence continues at coordinate 882 of JAUILB010000266.1, forward strand.
GAAAAAGGCGTCATCTGGGTTGGGGCCAATGATGGCCCCGTGCATGTAACCCGTGATGACGGCGCGACATGGGAAAATGTAACCCCGCGTATGCCAACGGGCGGCCGTGTGGACAGCGTTGCGCCAAGCCCACACCAGGCCGGGAAGGCCTATATCACCGTGCTAAGGTACCAGTTTGGTGACTGGAAACCCTATATTTTCAAAACTGAAAATTACGGTGAAAGCTGGGAAAGTATCACCGACGGCATTCCTGCCGATTATCCGGTTCGGGTGGTACGCGAAAGCCCGGATCATGAAGGTTTGCTGATCGCGGGTACCGAATTTGGCATGTTTATGTCCGCAAATGATGGCGACAGCTGGGAAGCGTTCCAGCAGAACCTGCCGATCACACCGGTGACGGACATTAAATTCGTCCGTGGCGACCTTGCGGTTTCAACAATGGGCCGTGGTTTCTGGATCATGGATAATATCCAATCTGTTGCCGCCGCGGCAATGGCAGGCGGTAACAGCCTTCAGGTAATGCGTCCGAAGGATCAGTTCCGCTACCGTTATCCGCGCGGTATGCCAAATGACGGGATTTCCGACGGCGTTCCTGATCTTCCACGACCAACGGTCGCGATTGATTATTATGTGCCCGAAGGGGATCATGCATCAATCACGCTTGAAATACTGGATGCGCAGGGTGACGTGGTCACCACATATGTCAATGATGGTTCTGAGCCCGAAGATAATGACCGCGACGCGCCGGCCTATATTATCACGGATGAACTTGAAATGGATGCGGGGCTTAACCGTTTCCGTTGGGATATGACATGGCTTGGCCCGTGGCATGCGACAGCATCCCGCCGCTATAGTGACGGACCGATTGTAACACCGGGCACTTATCAGGCACGGATTACATTAGGCGATCAAACATCAACCCAAAGCTTTGATCTGATGGTAGACCCGCGTGTAACAGAGCAGGGCATCAATGTCACCGATATTACCGCGCAGACGGAACTTCAGCTGCTTATTTCCGATCTGTTCAGCCGCGCCCGTAAAACCGAAGCAGAAGCCCGTGCAGAACATGGTGCACTGCACCGCCAGTATCGCGGCCAGAGCGCGGAAGAACGCGGTGCTGAGGCAAATGCGCAGTTTGACCGTGTTCACACGGCGGTTCGCACATTGGGCACACCCAATATCATTTACCCGAAAGCGGGTCTTGTGGGTATGATCAGCTATCTTTACAACATCAACAGCGATGCCGATCAGATCCCCGGTAAAGACAGCATTGACCGTTTTGCGGAACTCAGCGCTGAGTTCGACGCTGTGGAGGCTGCCTACAGGGATAAGTAAAAATCTCTAATCTTGTTAAAGGCTCCGAAAGTTAGTCGCTTTCGGGGCTTTTTTTGTCTTGACTTCATTGGGACCCCGGCTGACGTTTTTATATGAACAAACGACGGAGTTACATTAAAATGAACACTGAAACAAACATCTGGGACGGTCCTGATTACCCTTGGGGGGAGGATCTTGCCCGGGATCTTTATAAAATCGAGTATGATGAGCGGAAAAAACGCGAACAGGGTGCCGCGCGGGCGGGACTTGCGCTTCCCCGAACGCATCAACCATCCTCTGATATGGAAGTGAAATTAAAAAGTTTGCACGAAAGTTCTTTTAAAAATCAGCATGTTAATCAAGATAATAGTTTGGAGAACATAAATTCATATGATACTATAGGTAGTATGAATAATAACTTTACAACGAAAGTTAGCAATCAGCACCTAACTGAAGCTGAAGACCACATTATGCCCGGCAAACCCGACGATCCGTGGACATGCGGTATTGACCGACAAACGGGTAAACCGAAATGTGTCGAATATCCGGATTATTATAATTCCCTAGATCAGGATGAATTGGATGTTCTTAAAAACTGGGAAACGAATACGAGCGATTATATCAAGAGACTTCAGCGCAGTAATGACGCACGTGCCCAAACCGCCTGGATGAATGTGCAGAAATTAATTCCTGATATTCGAACGGCTCGCTCAAGCCGATATAACCCGAATAGCCCAGTCTTTGCGACGAATGATAACAATATCATACGCTACTATAGCGGTGCTTTTGATCCAACTTTAACCGATGAAGAAAAAGCTCATATAACCTCTCACGAAGGATGGCATTCTGACCGGGCATTGGCGGCTTTAACAAAAACATATTTTTCAATTAAAAATGAAGAAGAACGAAATGCTAAATTAAAATTAGTTGAGGATAGAGCGAATAGGAAAGCCATTGACACCATAAAAGCGCTTTATGATAAGGCGTATTATTCTGAAAGACTGGGAAATTACTATTATTAACCATTGGAAAAAAGTATGACAAAATTACTTAAATCTGTATTTTTTTATGCCCTAGTGACAATGTGCGTTGTCTTCACATCCAAATCCTTTTCTGAAACAGTTGGCCGGGAAAGCGAAGGAAAGGAAATCGACCATTTTTATGGCAACATAATTGACCCTACAGACTACAATTTTGAATTAATTATTGAAAATGAAATTGCCTATGCCGGCTTCTCAAAATTTTCAGAAGACAAAGGGTATGTCTGCGAAGAACAGAATGAATATATTTGTCTTATGTTCCCATATTTTTTTAAGTTTGCTTTTCCCAAAAATACACCGGAAATAGACAAAACTAAAGACTACGTTTACGAATTTGAAAATTACAAATATGTAATTACAAGGAAAATTACAACAGATTGGCTTAATAGTGGTACAAAGTCTGACTACTACTTTATCGATGTCTACGGCGGAAATTATGCTGCCGATAAGGACCTAAGTTTTAAATTTGTATTCAGTTGTGAAACCGGACTTCAAATAATTGCCCAAATAGCAAAAATTGAAGGTGGTGAAATATGGGGGGAGCCCTATCAGGAATATATCGGCGAAATCCCTGAAAAAGTATATAAAGCTTTTGGAACAGCGTTTGGCGCTGGGCAATGCAATTCTAAATAGCATCAGTGATCACACTTAATAAAAGTCCACGGAAGTTTAACCGCTTTCGGGGCTTTTTTTGTCTTGACATCATTGGGACCCCGGCTGACGTTTTTATATGAACAAACGACGGAGGCACTAATTGCTCCAATTTTACTTCCATTTCAGAGGATGGCTGATGTGTACAGGGGAAGCGCAAGGCCCGCCCGCGCGGCGCCCTGCTCGCGTTTTTTACGTTCATCATATTCGATTTTATAAAGATCCCGGGCAAGATCCTCCCCCCAAGGGTAATCAGGACCGTCCCAGATGTTTGTTTCAGTGTTCATTTTTAAATAACTCCGTCGTTTGTTCATATAAAAACGTCAGCCGGGGTCCCAATGATGTCAAGACAA
>JAUILB010000267.1 GCA_030432815.1 Alphaproteobacteria bacterium
TGATTGACGATCATCCCGGTGAATAAAACACCGAAAGGCAGGAATGACCCGGGTTCATCACCAGTAATATCAAATTTTTCCGGCACGCTATTATAAACAGTATCAAGCCCTGTGATTATATTACCAGCCCCCACATAAAGTAGCGCAAGGATTGGCACAAGAAGCCCAATGGCCAGAAACCCAATTCCGTTTATGGTATCGGAAATGGCAACCGCTTTAAGACCACCAAATATGGCATAAAGCGACCCGAGTGTTCCTATCGCCCAAACCATAACCCATGTGGCGGTTGACCGGCTGACGCCAAGAACACCCGACACATCAAAAAGGCTTTCCAGCCCCGCGGCACCAAACAGCAACACGACGGGCAGAATTGCCACAACATATGAAAATAAAAATAGAATTGTCGCAATCACACGTGTGTTCTGATCAAATCGTTGTGACAGATATTCCGGAATAGTTGTAAGACCCCGTTTTAAATATTTGGGAAGGAAATAAAGTGCCGTAAGCACCATGGCAAGTGCCGCTGTCGTTTCCCATGCCATTACTGCAACAGTATGCGCGAAGGCATCGGCATTAAGACCAATCATGTGCTCAGTCGACAAATTGGTCAGGATAAGTGATCCGGCTATAACCCACGCTGTAAGACTTCGCCCCGCAAGAAAATAATCATCCGACCCTTTCATCTGGTCATTGCGGGTTTTCATATATGAGATAAACGCAACAAGCGCAGTAAAGCCTATAAACGATATGACCGTAAGCATTTTTCCCTCTTTTAAAAGACCTTATCCCACATTACACAGCAATAGACAATAAGGAAGAGAATTGATTATACTGCGGAACTTTTAAGGTCGGAATGTTGTAATATGTATAAAAAAATGATCATCGCAGATGTTGGGGGAACGAATGGGCGTTTTGCAATCGCCAAATTTAAAAACGCATCCGATACACCCAATATTTCGGATATTCGCGTTTTTACCTGTGCTGATTATGCCAGCTTTGATGAAATGATGAAGGCATATATTGATACCCTTTCAGAAGAAATACCAGATATCGCCCAGCTCGCAATAGCCGGTGAGATGACCCCGCGACATGGTAATCTCTGGCATTTTAACTGGAATATATCTGCATCTGAGTTAGAGGAAAAATTTAATCTTAAGCACGTAACCCTTATGAATGATTACGAAGCAATGGTGCGTTCAATCCCTCATTTAAGTTCAAAAGATTATTTCAATATTACGGATTTTGACAAAGGACTTATTGATGGGCCCTATACCGTTTTTGGTGTTGGGTCAGGATTGGGGGGGTCAATAGCCAAACCATCCAGAAATGGTTTGGAAGTTGTCTCAACAGAAATAGGGCATGTATCATTCGCCCCCAAAACAGATTTGGAAATAGAACTGCTTAATTTTACAAAAAAATCAGTAAAAAATGTTTCCAACGAAAGCTATTTATCCGGTCCTGGCCTTAAACGTATCCACCATTTTGTAACCGCAATTGGGACTAATTCGGGAAGAAGCCTGACCGCATCTGAAATAACGTTCTCTGCGCTGAACAGGACAGATAATGACTGCATAAAAACAGTAGAAATTTTTCTCGATATATTGGCCAGTGTTGCCGGCGATATTGCCCTTTCTCAAGGGGCCAGAGGCGGCATTTATATAAGTGGCGGCATTGTTCCAAGACTGGTTAGTTTGATTGATCGGGACAGGTTTATAAAACGGTTTAACAATAAAGGCCCGATGAAAGATTATGTTAGGAAGATCCCCGTAAAAGTGATTATGTCTGATATGCCGGCTTTATATGGTGCAGCCTGCGAAATCGGGTAAAGATTTAAAATGATTAAAGCATTTTATATTATCCTGATTATATATTGCGCATTATTACTGCTTCTGTTTATCTTCCAACGCAGTTTAATTTATTTCCCTACACGTTTTGAAGAATTTTACCGTGACAATAGCGGCCCGTTTGAGAGAATATCAGTCACTTCTGGCGACGGTATAACCATAAATTCATGGATCACAAAAGGTGAGCCTGACAAAAAAACTTTTGTTTTCTTTCATGGCAACGCCGGAAATGCTGAGCACCGTATCCCCATGATGAAAGTGCTAACCGCTGCCGGACATACTGTAGTGCTTGCTGAATATCGCGGTTATGCTGACAATCCGGGAAAACCGACGGAAAGCACTCTGGTTTCCGATGCAGAAACGCTGATGGCATATCTCATCAGTTTGGGAACGCAGCAACAGGATATAATTCTGATGGGAAGGTCACTTGGGACAGGCATAGCGACGAACCTTGCAACAAAATATGATATAGCGGCACTTATTCTTATTGCACCATACACCAGCCTCGTAGATATAGCGGCAAATACCTACCCTTATTTCCCGGTAAGACTTTTAATGAAGGATAAATTTGACAGCAAAGCCATCATAGGTAATGTCACCTCACCCATTCTGATGTTACACGGCGAAATGGATACAATTATTCCACTCAAATTTGGTAAAACACTTTTTGAAAGTGCACCTGAACCCAAAAAATTTATTACTATCCCACAGGCAGATCATAATAATCTGGATATGAACGCAATAAACAGAATCGTATTAGAATTTATTATTGATAATTAGCTTTTAAGGTGATATTTTTCCTGAAAAATGTGTTTTTATCAGGAAGATTTATGTAATGGATAAAACAGACAGGAAAATTGCCAGAATAATTCAAAAAAATGGCCGTGCTTCAAGTGCGGAAATTGCCCAAGCAGTTGGCGTATCCGTCTCAACGGCCAATGAACGGGTCAGACGGCTTACATCATCTGGTATCGTAAAAGACTGGCGAGCCATCATCAATCCTTCGAGCGTTGGTGTTAAACTATGTGCAATGATCCTCGTTGATATGACCTATGAACATGAGGAGGAAGACACAGCCACCCTTGCAACTTTTCCAGAGATTCAGGAAATTCATCATATTAGTGGTGCACGGTCCTACCTTATAAAGATACGTGTTAATGATACAGATGCCCTTCAGTTATTTTTGAAGGAAAAAGTCAAACCCTTAAAATCAGTAGTCAGAACTGAATCTTTTATTGTCCTTGATACAGTTAAAGAAACGACAGAAGTCATTATTGGTGAGGCTGAAATATGACCCATCCACACCATGTTGCGCTCATTGGCTGTGGTTTCACAGGAACAAGTGCTTTTTATCAACTTGTTGAACGTTATCCGGTAAAAGAAATTACCATTTTTGAAGCAAGCGGTGAATTCGGCCCCGGTCTTCCATACCGTTCTGATGAATGTGATGATTATCTTTTAAACAATACCAATGACACATTATGCCTTACGCCGGATAACAAGCGCGCCTTTCTGAATTGGCTTAGAACCAGTCCTAAATTACCTGAAGGCATTAAAATGCCCGAAATTATAGAGCGTGGTAATTTACCCAGAACATTTTACGGTTATTTCCTGAAGGACGTTTTTAAAACAACCCTTACAACAGCTGCAATAAAAGATATTAAGGTGAACCTGATAACTGCTGAAGCAACCCGGCTAAAAGAAAATAACGATAATACCGTTTCTGTTTATTGGAAAGACGGTGAAATTATTGCAGATAAAGTTATTCTTACAACCGGCTATGCGCCAAATATAGACAATTACCAATCTCCTGCAACAGGATCAAAGGCGTTATATTTCGCGGATCATATCAATGAACCAAAACTTGATATTATTCCGCTATATGCAAAAACCTATATTTTAGGAGCGTCTTTAAGTGCTTATGACGTTGTTGGGCGGCTTTTTTCTGAAAAAACCGGATGTTCTTATGAACGCTCCGAAGATGGATCATTAAATTATACAGCCGGACCAAATGATCGCTCCGTAGTTTTATGTTCACGAAGCGGTCGGCTTAAAAAAATGAAAAGTCGCAAAATAAAAAATATCAACCGGAAATATTTCACAGTCGATTATCTTTCGTCAATCAAGCCTGAAGAAGGCCTAAAGCTTGAAGATATTGCAAATGCAATTAAAAAGGACTGCGAAGCACATAATGGCGACCAGGATTGGGACGAAATCATTCAACCATTTAAAGACTGCAATAGTCTTCAGGAAATTAATGATAAAACGGCCGACATTCTTGAGAAAGATTTACACACTGCCATAAATGGTACAGCCCGTAACATTCTGGTTGATATATTTGGAGACGCCGGACTTGAAATATGGGATATATTTGCCGCCCGTCTTATTAGCCCG
>JAUILB010000268.1 GCA_030432815.1 Alphaproteobacteria bacterium
CTATGAGTAACGGTATAACAGCCAAAACAATGCCCCAGATTTTAGCCAGATTTGCTGCTTTATTAGTCCCATCGATATGCTTAAGCAGTTTCGGAACAAACGCCTGTACAATTCCATATCCAATGACCCACAGCGCCATGAAGCCACCAGTTTGCTCGAAATTCCATTTAAACTGACTAACAAGGAATACAGGCAATCCAACCACAAACCAAACATCACGGCTACAGAATAAAAATACCCGTGCAGCTGAAAGTAAATTAATCTCACGGGATTTTGAAAAAATTTCGGTAAATTTTACTTTCCTGTTTATTTTTCCAAATTTTCCGCTGATCGCAATTGAGCACACGACCAAAATAATAAGCAACCCGCCTGCCATTATAAATAATGCTGTCTTAAACCCGAATAACTGCAGCAAGGATCCGCCCAAAAAAAAGCCAACGCCCTTTAACGCATTTTTTGATCCGGTAAGAAGCGATACCCATTTGTACAATCGTTTTTGGTCATTTTCCTCAACAACAAACTTTATCGCTGATTTGGAGCTCATTTTTGTTAAATCTTTTGCAACCCCTGACAGAGCCTGCGATGCCATAACATAAGCGACAGATAACGCAAGTGTCATATCAGGAGGCAAATAGGCAAGCATAATCAGCGCAAACACCTGTAATCCAAGCCCAGAATAAAGTGTAAGACTTAAGCCATATCTGGCACCTATCCACCCACCGAAAAGGTTTGTGATGATGCCCATAAATTCATAAAGTATGAAAAGTATTGCCAAATCTATGGGGGTAAATCCTAATGAATGGAAATATAGCAGCACAAGCATACGAAGCGCTCCATCGGTCAGGGTAAACCCCCAATAAGATGCTGTCACAATGCTATAGCTACGAACATCTGCCATATCAAAGGTTTTCACCGATCATTTGTGTAAGTTCCGCCATACGGCACACATAGCCCCATTCATTATCATACCAGGCATAAATTTTAAGCTGTGTGCCATCAACGACCATGGTTGAAAGTGCATCTATAATGGCTGAGCGTGAATCGTTCAGGTAATCCGCCGATACAAGGGGCTTTTCTTCATAACCCAATATTCCTTTTAAGTAACTATCGGCTGCATTTTTAAAGAGCATGTTTATTTCTTCTTCTGCCACTTCTCTTTCCACTTCAAAAACACAGTCGGTTAACGAGGCATTAAGAAGCGGTATTCGCACCGCATGACCGTTCAGCTTTCCTTTTAATTCCGGGTATATTAATGAAATTGCAGTTGCAGAACCGGTTGTTGTCGGGATAAGCGAATTTACACATGATCTGGCACGGCGCAGATCTTTATGCGGAGCATCCACGATCACCTGGGTATTGGTAATGTCATGGATCGTAGTAATCACACCATGTTTGATGCCTATATTTTCATGAACCACCTTCACAACCGGAGCCAGACAATTTGTCGTACATGACGCCGCTGTGATCAGGTCATGCTGGTCTGGGTTATATAAGTGATGGTTAACGCCCATTACCAGATTAAGAGCACTTTCTTCTTTCACCGGTGCGGATACAAGAATTTTTTTGATACCCTTAGCATAATATGGCTGTAGTGCCGCACGTGATTTAAATTTACCGCTACATTCAACAACAATATCAACATCATCAGGTGTCCAGGGAATATCAGCCGGATTATCAAACTGGCTGTATGTTATGGTTTTATCATCAACAATTATTTCATGATCACTACTGTCCACTTCGTTGCTGAAAATTCCATGAACCGTATCAAATTTTAATAGATGAGCGCTGGTTTTCACATCTGCATATGGTTCATTGATCGCAACTAACGAAATATTCTCGTTTTCTAACACCACGCGACTGAAAAGCCGCCCCATACGGCCAAAGCCGTTTATTGCAATTCTGATTGCCATGTTCCACCACTATTTATAATTCGATAATCGCTGAAATATCGAATTATAACATAAAAAGCAAGTGAAATTAATATGACAAAACGAATAAAGGGAGCCAATGGCTCCCTTTAAACTAAAACTATTATAAGCTTTTTAAGCTCTCATAGCCTGCCGGAGCTGATCGGCAATTGGCAGTTTTCGAATGCGCACACCGCATGCATCGAAGATCGCATTACAAAGTGCCGGAATTGCCGGCGGCAGGGACATCTCACCAAGTCCTCTTGGTTCAATGAAGTTTCGGGCGACTTCCGGTGTAAATTTATGTGGCATACTTCCGATACGGGCCATAATGTAACTGTCAAAGTTATTATTAACCACGCGGCCACCTTCAATTTCGATTTTCTGACCAAGTGCGGCGCTGAAACCGTCAAGTGTTCCACTTTCAATTTGTGCATGGCAGCCTTGCGGGTTAATCGCAATGCCAGGATCAGCCGCACCACATGCATTAATGATTGTAAGTGTTCCGTCACTATCCACCTTTACTTCCACCACACATGCGGCATAGCCACCAAATGTCATGAAACTGGCCACACCCATGCCATGACCTTTGGGAAGTTCTTTGCCCCAGCCGGCATTTTTCGCTGCCATCTGCAGCACATTGATAAACCGGTCAGCACGCATATAATCGCTACTGAAGCCGGGATGTGGTGTATCACCCGTTTCGCGGAACATATCCAGACGGTATTCAAGCGGGTCTTTACCGGCCAGATGGGCCATTTCATCCACGAAGGATTGCATGGCGTATCCTGCAACATTTTCTGTCGGGCCGCGCCAGGGGCCACTGGGAAGTACTTTGCTATCAATGACTTCACCGCGGTAGTTAGGCACATGATGAGCCGGGAAAGCATGGGTCGCGAAATCATTATCCGTCGAACAATGAAGGTAATTGGCCGCGACCAGCTTGCCGTCTTTATCAATACCACCACGGAATATATGGCGTCCTTTCGGATTATAAAAATCCTGCTCAAGGTCATCTTCACGGGTCCAGATCACTTTAACGGGTCTTCCTACCTCTTTGGAACAAAGGGCCGCTTCGGTTACCGCATCAACGATAAATTTACGGCCAAACCCGGATCCGATACGCATGATGGTGACATCAAACTGGTCATGGGTATAACCGGGAAGCACATTCATCAAATCGTTCATCACACGAACAGCCGTCTGGTTTCCGGCAATAACCGTCACTTTATCTGCTGTTACATCAGCAATACCGCATGGCGTTTCCATCGTGGCATGCGCCCAATATGGCTGCTCGTAAGCGACTTCCAGCGTTTTATCCGCTTCGGCATAGGCCTTATCAAAATCACCATGTTCAAGACGTACATTCCGCTCAGCGGTTGCCACGAGATTATCAAAATTACTGTCAATCCAGGCATTATCTGCATGGGCCCACATACTGTCATCCCACTCTATTTCAAGGGCTTCGCGACCCTTAAGTGCCGCCCAATGGCTATCCGCAATAACAGCGATACCATCGGCGATATATTTCTGCTCACTGCGGTTTTCCGGGATACGTTTTAAATGAAATACATGCCTTACACCGGGTACTTTAAGTGCTTCACTAGCATCAAATGATTTAACCACGCCATCAATGTAAGGGCATCTGGCAATAACTGCATTAAGCATACCTGGAAGTTCCATATCCATGCAATATTTCTGCTGCCCGGTCGCCACATCCCTTGCTATCTTTTGTGGCCTGTTGGTACCAATGATTTTATAATCTTCCGGATCTTTAAGTTTCGGCTCAGCATTTAGTGTCACGCGAGCCGCTTTTTCTACCAGCGCACCGTATGCAATACGTTTATTACCGTTTACAACATAGCCATTTTCGGTCGTCAGTTCTTCAAACGAAGCACCAATTTCGTCAACCGCAGCCATTTTTAAACGGTCACGTGCTTCGGCACCTGCCTGACGCAGCATTACATATGATCTGCGAATTGCCTGACTGCCACCTGTTGATTGATGGATAGTCTGGCCCTTATATTCTTCATCTTCATGGCCATTTTCACCTTTTGTGGGTTTATAAAGAGGCGGCAGTTTCTCAACCTTTACGGCGTCAAAATCCACATCAAGTTCTTCAGCCACGATCATTGGCAGTGCTGTGCTGACACCCGTGCCATCATCGGGAACCGAATAACCAATGGTGATGGTATTATCCGGATCAATTTTCAGATAAAATCCCAGGTTCGTATCCAGATTGCGGTAACGATCATCCGACCTACTTTGCGCAAAAGAAAAATTCGGCGATGAGATAACAAGGGCACCAGCCGTC
>JAUILB010000269.1 GCA_030432815.1 Alphaproteobacteria bacterium
TTGTACGCACGATAGTTTTTGCCGCTTCTTTTGAAACACCCTTTCGCCCAACAATTTTATGATAAGCTTTATAAAATTCGTAGAACCGATCATCCTTTTGCGGGTTAATCACTTCATAATCAGCACCTTCCTTGAGGCGAAGCCCTAATTTTTCAATCCTGCTTTCGATTACTTCCGGCCTTCCAACAAGACAGGCTTCAATCATTTTTTCATCAACCGCTGCCTGCACTGCACGAAGAACATTTTCTTCTTCACCTTCCGCATAAATAATGCGCTTGGGATCCTTTTTTGCATCTTCAAGGATTGGCTGCATCAACATATTAGATTTAAAGAGGAAATTTCCGATCTTTTCACGGTATGCCTGCATATCCTTAATCGGTCTTGTCGCCACGCCGCTTTTCATTGCTGCTTCGGCAACCGCAGGGGCGACCTCAAGTATCAGTCGCGGATCAAATGGTTTGGGAATAATATAATCCGGCCCGAATTTCAGTTCTTCCCCTTTATAGGCACCCGCAACTTCCTCCGAACTTTCGCGGTACGCAAGGTCCGCAATCGCCCAGACACATGCTTTTTTCATTTCATCGTTTATATCCGTCGCGCCAACATCAAGTGCACCGCGAAACAAAAATGGAAAACAAAGCACATTATTAACCTGATTTGGATAATCGGACCTGCCCGTTGCAATCACCGCATCGGGGCGGGCTTTTTTTGCTTCTTCCGGTGTTATTTCCGGGGTCGGATTGGCAAGCGCAAGAATAAATGGCTTGTCAGCCATTTTCTTCACCATTTCCGGTTTTAATATCCCTGGTGCGGACAGCCCAAGAAACACATCTGCCCCTTCAATCGCATCATCGAGGGTACGCTTCTTTGTATCGCGCGCATAACGATCCTTATATTCATTCATATCCTTTTTACGGCCGCGGTATACAACACCTTCAATATCAACAAGCGTTATATTTTCCTGCCTGACACCAAGAGTAACCAAAAGATCAAGACAGGCAAGCGATGCCGCCCCGCCACCCGTGGAAACCAGCTTGATATCTTCAAATTTTTTATCAACAACACGAAGCCCGTTTGAAATTGCTGCACCGGCAACAATGGCCGTCCCGTGCTGATCATCATGAAATACCGGAATATTCATCCGTTCCCGAAGTGCTTTTTCCACCACAAAACATTCTGGCGCTTTAATATCTTCGAGATTAATCGCTCCAAAAGTGGGCTCAAGCGCAGCAATGGTATCAATCAGCTTTTCAGGATCAGCCTGATCAATTTCAATATCAAAAACATTGATACCGGCGAATTTTTTAAAAAGAACTGCCTTCCCTTCCATTACAGGTTTGGACGCCAGTGGCCCGATATTACCAAGACCAAGAACAGCAGAACCATTTGTCACCACCCCGACAAGATTACCACGAACAGTCAGATCAGCGGCCGCATTCGGATCTTCTACAATCGCTTCACAGGCATAGGCGACCCCGGGCGAATAAGCCCGTGCAAGGTCACGCTGGTTCGCAAGCGGTTTTGTCGGTATGATTGCCAGTTTACCGGCAGTTGGTTCTTGATGATATCGAAGGGATGTTTCTTTAAAAGTATCAACCATATATATAGGTATCCTAGATTGCGTTTCCTAAATCTAAAGCCTTTCAAAAAAAAAAGGAAGGGCCAAACAGCCCTTCCATAAAAAAATTAGCTTAAAAATATTTAAAGTGCAGCAGGTACATACGGAAGATCAAGATCTTTTGCGACCGCTTCAAATGTTACATTGCCACCCTGAATATTAATGCCGTTGGCAAGATGCGGGTCATCCTGGCAGGCTTTCTTCCAGCCTTTATCAGCAAGTGCGACAGCAAACGGAAGGGTTGCATTATTCAGTGCATATGTGGATGTATAGGCAACCGCACCAGGCATGTTTGCCACGCAGTAATAGACGATACCATCGATTACAAATGTCGGATCGCTATGCGTGGTCGGCCGGGAATTTTCAAAGCATCCGCCCTGGTCGATGGAAATATCAACAAGAACGGCGCCGTCTTTCATTTTCTTAGCGGTTTCCGCTGAAACAAGTTTTGGTGCCGCAGCCCCCGCAACCAGAACAGCCCCAACAACAAGGTCAGCTTCTAAAACCGCCTGCTCAAGGGCATGTACCGTCGAATAAACTGTTTTGACAGTACCGCGAAAACGCTGATCAAGGTAACGCATTTGTTTTATGTTACGGTCAAATATGGTTACATCTGCCCCAAGGCCCACAGCCATTTCTGCGGCATTCATTCCTGAAACACCGCCACCAATGATAACAACTTTCGCTGGGGCCACACCAGGAACACCACCAAGAAGGATACCACGCCCCCCTGCTGCTTTTTCAAGCGCATGGGCACCCGCCTGAATAGACATACGTCCGGCAACTTCACTCATTGGCGCAAGTAGTGGAAGCGAACCATCATTAGCCGTCACCGTTTCATAGGCAATCGCCGTGCAGCCTGACGCCATCAGCGCTTCTGTCTGTGGTTTATCCGCCGCCAAATGTAAATATGTGAAAAGAAGATGATGCGGCTTTAACATTGCACATTCGTTAAGCTGCGGCTCTTTTACCTTAACAATCATTTCTGCTTCGGCGAAAACTTTACCGGCACTGCGGATAATACGGCAGCCAACAGCTTCATAATCTGCATCGCTGATACCGATACCGGCACCTGCATTTGTTTCAATGATAACGTCATGACCATGATGGATAAGCTCTGCCGCACTTGAAGGCGTAAGACCGACACGATACTCATGGACTTTAATTTCTTTGGGGCAACCAATAATCATTCTTCTTTTCCCTTAATAAGATTGTGAATCACGCGGCGCGATTATACTTTAGATCATAAAGCATGTCCTTGCTTTCTTTGCTGTAAAATGCTTGTTTTTTCGCATATTATTGCGTATAAACTATTTTATGAGACATAAATTTCGAAATTTGAAGTTAGACAAGATTGATCTTGCGATTATCCAAAACCTGCAGAATGATGGCAGGATCAGCAATGCCGATTTGGCGGATCGCGTTGGATTATCACAATCCGCCTGCCTCCGTCGCGTAAAAGCATTGGAAAATCAGGGTGTGATTGAAGGATATGTCGCAGTTCTGGATCAACGGGCTGCCGGTCTGCCTGATAATGTATTTGTCCAGATAACCGTTGAAAAACAAACCAAGGAACTGCTGGCCGAATTCGAACGGATCGTCCGCGAATGTCCGCAAATCATGGAATGCTACCTTATGAGCGGTGATGCTGATTATATGCTTCGTGTCATTGTATCCGACGCATCGGATTATGAAAAACTGCATATGGAAGTGCTGACCGCCCTGCCCGGTGTTTCACAGATCAAATCTAATTTCAGTCTTCGAACCGTCACCAAGAAAAACGATATCCCGTTCGGGCTTTAATCATGCTTGTTAATTGAAAGGGTATGATGGCATCCCATCGCAAGAGTTACACGCTCGCCATCGTCGGAAAAAGGCACTACCAGTGACGAATATGTTTTATAGCTGCGCTCATCCCAATTGATATTACTTATATAATAGTAAGGTTCTTTTCTTTCGACCATTTCTTTAAGCATATTTACAATATATTCCGTGCCAGGGATTTCATCGAGAAACTTTCCCTTGCTGTTTCTTGCGGATAATGTCTCACCACCCACAAGCCGGATTTGAAATCGAACGGGGTCATAAGACACATCTTCCAATGATAAAAACGGAATTATTTTTGGCAGATCAATAGGGTTAAAATCTGCGCGCGCAGGCATCCTGCGACCATCTTTTATTTTATTCCAAT
Source organism: Alphaproteobacteria bacterium (assembly GCA_030432815.1). Classification (GTDB taxonomy): domain Bacteria; phylum Pseudomonadota; class Alphaproteobacteria; order Sphingomonadales; family Emcibacteraceae; genus Pseudemcibacter. Next base: position 3,810 of record JAUILB010000269.1, read on the forward strand.
AGTCAAAAAGGGCTGCCTGCTCTTCTGATAAATCATCAGGCGTAAATGCAAAATTTGCCGTTGGCTTCATATCTGTTTTTTTCATAATATTCTAATATTACAATATATATAATTAATACAAGCACTCATTCTATTATTACTATAATACATGCATAAAATACACCATAATCGAGAATCTGTATTTAGTCACATTTCAATAATACTATCCACGCGTGTATTTATATTCAATGTTGGCTCAAATTCTAATTTAAATGGTAATTACGTAATCATTTAATATTAGATGCGATAAATTATAAAAGCAATAACGTAACAGCTATAAGATAACATTATATACGTTCACCAACTCCCCTTCTTTAAGTTTAGGCCATTTTTAAACTTGCCCCTCTTACCTTGGCATGCTAAAGCCTGT
>JAUILB010000270.1 GCA_030432815.1 Alphaproteobacteria bacterium
TCCCCGGCGGGCCATTTGCTATCCTTCCTCTTAAAGATTCCAGATCATCCATCGTCTGGTGTGAAGAACCTGATAGAGCCGCAACAATCTTAAAACTAAGCGAGCGTGCATTTAATAGCGAACTTAAGAAAAAGTTTGGTGATTTTCTGGGTGACGTTAAATCATTAGGCCAGCGTTGGTCTTATCCCTTAACGATGCAGCTTGCTGATGAATATACGGGGGAAAGATTTTGTCTTATTGGTGATGCGGTGCACGGTATTCATCCAATTGCGGGCCAGGGCTTTAATCTAGGCCTTCGGGATATTGCGGCCCTTACGGAGGTGCTCGTGGATGCAAAAAGACTAGGCGGGGATATTGGTGCGGAATTCGTACTTGAACGTTATGTCCATTGGCGGCGTACTGATAACAACGTTCTTGCTATGGGTATGGATGGGCTTACACGTCTTTTTTCGAATGACAATCCGGTTGTAACAGTGGCAAGGCGAGCCGGGATTGCAGCTGTTGAGGAATTGCCAACTGTTAAAAAATTTTTCATGCAGCACGCACGTGGCACAGTTGGTAAGTTACCCAAGTTACTTCGGGGTCAATCACTTTAAATTGATTTGCGGATGTCTGATTGTGCACTTATTCTTTATTGATGACTATCAGATATATTATTGCATTTTTGCTGACTATTTTATACCTGACCGGGTATAATTCTGTATATGCCCAACAGAGCGAAGAATGTAATGAGGTCTATGAAATAGACAAAAAATATACCAATATTATGTGGTATGCTAGCCGCATGGGTTTTTCACGAACGATAGGAAAGTTTGAAGAGTTTCAGGGAACTATTAATCTGAATAATTGTAATATTAGTGAAAGCAATATCTATATTACAATCGATACAAACAGCATCACAAGCGGTGTTGATGAAATTGATCAGCAGCTTAAAAGCAGAACTTTTTTTGATGTTGAAAATTATCCTGAAGCAATTTTTGAAAGCACAGGAATTACGTTGACTGAAAAGGATACTGCAGAAGTTAAAGGTAATTTTACCATGCTTGGCAGTACACACGAAATTACACTTGAGGTCAGATTTAATAAACGTGCCATTGATCCGATTATCAATCGAATGAGGACGGGTTATTCAATCAAAACCAGTATTCAAAGGTCAAGATGGGGCATGGATCAATTATTGGCCTTTGTTTCTGATGATATTAATATCGCCATTGAGGCCGAAGCTTTAAGAATAGGATTGAACTGATCTTTCTTATTGATCTAGTTCACGTGCTTCATCAATCAGTAATATAGGAATACCATCACGAATTGGAAATGCCAGTTTTGCCTTCTCACTAATAAGTTCCTGTGCTTCCTTGTCATAAACCAAACTGCACTTGGTCAGCGGACAGGCTATTTTATCAAGAATTCTGGTATCAAATTTCCCGTAATTGATCTTTTGTGTATCACTATTATTCATTTTCTTTACCCTAGTGGATATTAGGCTCATGGCCCTGATTAAAGGTTTTCTTGTTGATAGTCATAATTTGAATGGCCAGTTCCACGCGTTGATCCAGACTATCCGTTTCCAAGATTAACTGTTTTTCCGATGCTTCAAAAGGTAAAATCATGGAAATTGAATTCACGAGTTCCTCATCACAAATATTTGTAAATGATTCCATATTTATTTTCATGTTAAGAAAATCAAGATAGTCTTTTACCGTATTCAAAAATCGTTCTTTTACAGAAGCTGCGTTTTTAAGAAAATCATCACCGTCTTTTTTAAAGGGACCATAGTCAGCAATTACTTCCCTAAAGCTGTGTCTACGTGGTATTTCGGAGCTTATTTTAAATCGGCATATACCGGTTAGGATGACAAAATACTGCCCTGGGGCTGTTTCCTTTACTTCCGATAAAATACCTGCGCAGCCAACAGAGTATAGTTCCCGTCCACGTTTTGCGGTGCCAAACTGGTCATTATTTTCAGGTAAAAATGATATTGAGCTGCCTAATGGCTGCACCATGCCGATAATACCATCATTATCTGCAGCGAATTCCACCATCTCCCGGTAGCGCGGTTCAAATATATTCAGGGGCAGGTGTCCACGCGGAAGTAAAATGGTTCCAGTTAGCGGAAATACAGGAATCTGCTCTGGTAAGTTTTTTTCAGTCATTGCCGATCAGGAAAATAACAAGCTTGAAAGTTTTCGCCGTGCGCTAATGGTAAACGGATCCATCGGACCAGCCATTTCAAAAAATTTAAGAAGCTGCTTTCTAGCGCCGTCATCCTGCCACTGCTTGTCTGTTGCTACAATATGCAACAGATGATCTGCCGCTTCATCACGTTTGTTAGCAGCCCACAAGGCGATTGCCAGATCAAAACGTGCCTGATTGTCGGCTGGATCCTTTTCCACGGCTGTTACCAGGGTGGGAAGGTCACCAATTTCACCAAGCTGTTTATTCGTTTCCAGATTTGCCATCGCCGCTGAAATGGCCGGATCATTCTTATTTTTGGCTTCAGAAAGTATTTGTTCCGCATTTTCGAGATCGCCAAGATTGATCAGGCAGTTTGCAAGCCCGGCTATTGCGGTTGCATTTGATGCTTCCAATTGCAGGGCTTGTGAATAGGCGGCACCAGCCTGCTCAAAATCTTGTTGATTATAGGCATTTTCTGCATATGCAAGTATTTCATCAATTTCTGATGGCCCCATATCAGGGGCAATTTTAGCAATGAAGTCTCTGATCTCACTTTCACTTTTTACACCGGCGAATGCATCAACGGGCTGCCCTTTTACAAATGCAACAACGGTTGGTACAGACCTTATCTGCATCTGTGCGGCTATTTCTTGTGCTTCATCAATATTCACCTTGGCAAGGATAACAGCACCATTTGCGTCACTCACTACTTTTTCGATGATAGGCCCCAGAGTTTTACATGGTTCGCACCACGGTGCCCAGAAATCAACAATCACGGGCAGTTCCAATGATCGTTCCAAGACTTCCGACATAAAGCTGTTTATGTCCACATCAATTATATTTGCACGTGTCGTGCCTATTTCTTGTTCTTGCATATTATTTTCCGTTAAAGGTTTTCGAAATCCATGATAATGGGACGAAATCCAAAATGCTCTATAAATTTTATTAAATCATTCCTGTGAATTGTGAGTGTCGCCTCATTATGTAAAGGATGGTAATTAAGATAGTCATTTTCAAGCATGACTTTATCCAGCACGACAATCAGATCCTTATTTTCAACATTTATTAGGGAAAAAGGGGTCACTGCTCCCGGCTTTATCCCCAGCATATCAATCATTCGTTCAGCACTTGCGAAACTAAGTCGTCCGACAGGCAAGGTCTCTGATCTATAAAGAGCTTTTAAGTCCACTCGCCTGTCTTCAGAGAGTACGGCGAGAATGAAGTTATGTTTTTTATCTTTAAGGAAAAGACTTTTGCAATGACCACCTGGGATTTCGCCCCGTAGATTCTGCGAATCTTCCACAGTGAATAATGGCGGATGCCTAAAAAGGGTCGTTTCGATTTCAAGTTCACTTAATTTATCCAGAAGATCCTGTTCTGTGGCAGGCATAGTAACTCCATGATTTTAAAAGTATGTTAGGTGCGGGAAATATAACCACACAATCAATTTGGGCCAACGTATTTTTTTTAAGTAAGGACTTGCAATTCAAAAATGTTTGCGTATATTCCCCTTCACAGATAATGATATTATTATCTGCGCATCATGGTTATGCGGGCGTAGCTCAGTGGTAGAGCGTCACGTTGCCAACGTGAATGTCGAGAGTTCGAATCTCTTCGCCCGCTCCATTCTCCTGAATTTAGTTTTCCAGTATACTTCATTGTCAACAAAGCACGTGACGTATCTGCTTTTTTATTCTAGCATCTTTTCCTAAAATCAAAGGAGGAATGGCGAAGGCATAAATGATGTTAAAAAAAATTACAATTTTAACAGGAATTCTTCTGATCGTGGCTGTGGCCTTTTTATTGGTTAGCCGTTCAATGCTTTATAATTATGATGTGGCTGCCGATTATGCTTATGGTTTTTCGGATAAGGATGCCCGGATCAGTACACTGAACATTGAAAACGGGCAGGTTACATTACCGGCCATAATCGACACGAATGTGTCAACATTTCTAAAGGTATCAGTTGATGGATCACTGATCAGTAACATGTTAAGGCCAAGTCTTATTATGAAGACGGGTTTGGGTCATGAAATAC